>JBATLM010000164.1:0-11892 GCA_049289315.1 Cyclobacteriaceae bacterium | reverse complement strand
CTGGCGAAATCCCTTTTTCAGATAAAATTTTTCCAGCTGCTGGCGAAGGGTGTCCTGCTGCATAAGATTTATCTCCTGCAGGTGCACTTTGAGAAGGAGCCGTTGCGGTTGGTTTAGATGCTGCTGCCTGAGGTGAACCCTCAGCCACTGCAATTTTACAAATCAAACCACCAATAGGTAATGTAGTTCCTTCCTGAGCTACTATTTTTAAAATACCTTGTGCTTCAGCTGGTAATTCAAAAGTAGCTTTATCTGATTCTACTTCTGCAATCACCTCATCCAACGCTACAAAATCTCCTTCTTTCTTCAGCCAGGTTGAGATGGTTACCTCGGTGATGGACTCACCAACAGCCGGCACTTTCATTTCCTTTACTTCACCGGTGGCCTTAGGCCCATCTGCTGATGCCGCTGGCTTTGATTCTTCTTTAGGGGCAGCCTCTTTGGTTGATCCTGCAGCAGCAGTATCAATCTCGCAGATCACTTCACCAATAGGCACAGTATCTCCTTCTTGCTTTACGATTTTTAGAACTCCGGCTTTAGGAGCTGGTAATTCAAAAGTGGCTTTATCAGATTCTAACTCTGCTATTACTTCATCCATGGCAACCTGATCGCCATCCTTTTTAAGCCATGTAGCTATGGTTACTTCAGTGATCGACTCCCCAACTGTAGGGACTTTGACTTTTTCAGACATGATGGTTTGTTATTTTTTTAAGCTTTAATTTCCAGGGCTTGGTTAACAAGTTTTTCCTGTTCGGCTTTGTGAATTTTGGCATAGCCAGTAGCAGGAGATGCACTCGCCTTTCTAGATACAAATTCAAATTTCTGATCAGGCATCATCCTAATAATGAAGCTCTGATATCCCATATTTGAAGGCTCTTCCTGAACCCAAGCCACTTTGGCTCCTTTGTATTTTTTCAACAGTGCATTCACCTGTTTTTCAGGGAACGGGTACAATTGCTCAATGCGAACAATGGCTACATCCTTTATTTTTTTCTTCTGCCTTGCTTCAGACAAATCATAATAGATCTTACCGCTGCACAAAATCAACTTCTTAGCAGACTTGGGGTTAGATGGATCGTCAATCACTTCCTTGAAGCCTCCTTTTGTAAACTCACTGATAGGAGAAGCCACTGCAGGATGACGCAGTAAAGACTTGGGTGTAAAGACTATGCACGGTTTTCTAAATTCCCAAGTCACTTGTCTTCTCAATAAATGGAACATGTTAGAAGAAGTAGTCGGGTTAGCAACAACCATATTGTATTCTGCTGCTAATTGAAGAAAGCGTTCTGGTTTTGCACTTGAGTGCTCCGGCCCCTGACCTTCATATCCATGAGGCAAAAGCATCACCAACCCATTCATACGTTGCCACTTGGATTCAGCACTCGCAATAAACTGATCGATCATTACCTGCGCACCATTAACAAAGTCACCAAATTGTGCTTCCCATAGCACCAATGCGTTGGGAGATGACATCGCATACCCATATTCAAAACCGAGAACTCCAAACTCAGAAAGCAACGAATTGAAAATCTGAAACTTCTTCTGTCCCTCTTCTATGTGATCAATGTTGCAATAATCCTGATTGGCGGTCACATCCATTACATACGCATGGCGGTGAGAGAACGTCCCCCTTTTTACATCCTGGCCTGAAAAGCGGACAAACCTTTTCTCCATCAAAAGAGATCCGTAAGCCAATAATTCAGCATCTGCCCAGCCCAATTCCTTATTATCGAAAAAGGCAGCCTTACGGTCTTTTAAAAGTTTCTCAATCTGCTTGATTGGTTTGAATCCATCGGGAAGCGTAATCAAAGCTTTTCCCACCTTATCTATTACAGCCTGCTTGATGGCTGTGGAGGGTGATGATTCAAAATCTTCAGGCGTAGACTTTCTTAGTTTGTGCCATTCCTCTTCAATTTTTTGAACCTTATATGGAAGCTTGTTTTGCTTTACTTCGTTTAGTCTGTCTTGCAGTTGGCTTCTAAACTTTTTATCCATTTCACTCGCCAACTGTGCATCTACATCCCCACCTTCTACAAGATTCTTAGAGTATATCTCTCTCGGATTGGGATGTTTAGCAATAATGTTGTACAATTTCGGCTGAGTGAATTTCGGCTCATCACTTTCGTTGTGCCCATGCCTGCGATAGCAAAGCATGTCGATAAATATATCCTTGCCAAACTTTTGTCTGTACTCTACCGCCAGCTTGCTACAGAAAGTAACTGCTTCTGCATCATCCCCATTAACGTGAAGTACCGGAGCATCGACAATTTTAGCCAAGTCAGTACAGTAAATAGAGGTGCGGGCATCATCATAATCAGTAGTAAAGCCTACCTGATTATTGATTACAAAGTGTACCGTGCCGCCTGTATTATAGCCAGGCAGCCCTGACATTTGAACAATCTCATACAATATTCCTTGTCCGGCAATAGCTGCGTCACCATGAATAAGAATGGCCATCGCCTTCTTAAGATTTCCTGAATACTCATCATCTATCTGGCCGCGAGTGTAGCCCAGTACCAATGGATCGACCGCTTCGAGATGAGATGGGTTAGGCGTTAGCTTTACGTATATTTTATTTTTGGATGGTGTATCGATTTGACCGGCATAGCCTTGATGATATTTTACATCACCATCACCCATTGTTCCATCAGTACCCGCGTTTCCTTCAAACTCGTTGAATATCTGGTCATACGTTTTGCCAAGAATATTTGACAACACGTTCAGCCTTCCACGATGAGCCATACCAATCGCCACCTCAGATACACCAAGTTCTGCTGCTTTGTTGATAACCGTTTGTATAGCAGGGATTGTGTTTTCACCTCCCTCCAATGAAAATCGCTTCTGGCCAAGAAATTTGGTGTGAAGAAAATTTTCGAAAACAACTGCCTCGTTAAGTTTATAAAGAATGTCCCTCTTTTCTTCAATGCTTGGATTGTAGGAATAGTATTCAGTTTCACACTTCTCAACAAACCAATCAAAAATTTCCTGATTCCTGATATAGCTATATTCAAACCCGATCGGGCCTAGATAAACCTTTTCGAGTTTTTCAATGATCTTCTTTAAGGTGGTCCTTCCCAAACCCACTTCCACACCCACATCAAACTCGGCATCTAAATCGGCATCTGTAAGTCCATAATACTTATGATCCAGTGGAACTTTATGATCTCTACGTGGTCGAACAGGGTTGGTGTTTGACTTAAGATGAGCACGCGATCTATAGGTATGAATTAAGGTTCTTACCTGAGTTTCCTTTATAGTAAGTCCATCAGGAACTGCTGAAGAGGAACCGTTTTCGCCATACCGCTCTTGAGAGAAATCGTATCCCTCAAAAAATTTCTGCCAAGAAGCATCGACAGAAGAAGGGTCTTTCTTATAGTTCTGATAAAGTTCATCGAGGTATCCAACATCTGCATTGGATATATAGGAGTATTTGTCCATAGTTTTGATGGTGTATAAACAAATGTAAATAACGGTTCCCTTTATTAAAAATCTAATAACCGCATTAACAAATATACAAGTTACGAGCCATAGAGTTCCTTGCTGGAGACCGCATTGTCAAATAGAAAAATTCCACTACATTTGCAGTCCAAAAAAATACTGGACGAGATCCACTAACAAAACAAGCAAATGGCTGTAAAAATTAGATTGGCCCGCAGAGGCCGCGCAAAACTGGCGTTATACGATGTAGTCGTAGCGGATGCCAGAGCACCACGTGATGGTCGCTTTATTGAAAAGATTGGTACTTATAATCCATTAACCAACCCTGCCAGCATCGTAATGAAGGATGACAGGGCATTTCATTGGTTGATGAATGGTGCACAACCTACAGACACTGTGAAGGCAATGCTATCCTACAGGGGTGTAATGCTTAAAAAACACCTTCAGATTGGAGTTGTGAAAGGTGCCCTTACCCAAGAGCAGGCTGATGCCAAATGGGAAGAGTGGATGAAGGCGAAAGAATCCAAAATTCAAGGTAAAAAGGACACACTTGCACAATCAAAGCAAGATCAGGCAAAAGCACGTAAGGAGGCTGAAACAAAAATAAAAGAAGCCAGAGCTGAAGCCATTAAGAAGAAAAACGTGGTGAAGGAACCTGAGGCTGCACCAGCAGCAGAAGAAGCTCCGGTAGCAGAGGCGGCTACTGAACCAGCGGCTGAAGTAACTGAAGCACCAAAGGCAGATGTAGCTCCTGATAGTGAGGAGCCAAAAGCATAATTTATAGCCATGGATATTGACTCATGCTACCAGATTGGGTACGTGATCAAAAAACATGGACTGAAGGGTGACGTAAAGATTCTTATAGAATCAGCCCTTCCTCAAAAATTGGAATCAATCTTTGTTCAAATTGACAACAGGTTGATTCCATTTTTTATAGAGCAAATCTCTGTTTTAAAAGATATTGCGATTGTCAAGCTCGAAGATGTAAACAATCCGGAGCAGGCAGACCGGATATGCAAATGCGCTGTTTACCTTCCCAATTCATCAAAACCAAAATCAGACAAATTGGAAACCAACGATTTGATTGGCTTCAGTGTTTACGCTGATTCAGAAAATTTAGGAACAATAACTTCAATTAGTAACCATACCCTAAATCCACTCTTTGTAGTAACACTTCAGGAAAAAGAGACTCTAATTCCCATCAGTGATTACTTCATAAAGGAAATTGACCAAAGTGACAAGAAGGTAAAAGTAGAGCTGCCAGATGGCTTTATGGATATCTAAGCCTTCTATTAGTAAATTGCTGTATGCATATTGATATCATCACATGCTTGCCCAAATTACTCAAAGGGCCTTTTTCAGACTCAATTTTAAAAAGAGCTCAGGACAAAGAGTTGGTGAGCATTGTTGTTCATGACCTAAGAGATTATTCCACAAACAAGCACAAGGCAATTGATGACTATGCCTTTGGAGGTGGGGCGGGAATGGTGATGATGGTAGAGCCCATTGATCGCTGTATCTCGCACCTTAAAAGGTCACGTAATTACGATGAAGTCATATACATGAGCCCTGATGGTGACCTTCTGACACAATCTCTGGCCAACCAGTTGAGTCTTAGTCAAAATCTTATCATTCTATGTGGCCATTATAAAGGCGTGGATGAGCGGGTAAGAGAGCACCTTATCACAAGAGAAATTAGCATTGGGGATTATGTGCTTTCTGGAGGTGAACTTGCCGCTGCAGTGCTGTCCGATAGCATTATAAGGCTGATTCCGGGGGTTTTATCGGATGAAAGCTCTGCCTTGACAGATTCATTTCAAGATGGATTGGTGGCTCCGCCAGTGTATACACGACCGGCTTCGTATAGCGGCTGGAATGTGCCTGACGTCCTGTTATCGGGCCACGATTCGAATGTGGAAAAGTGGCGCCACGAAAAAGCTGTGGAAAGGACCAAAACAAGGAGACCCGGCCTTTTTCAAGGGGATGAATAGGCAACAAAAAAACTGCATCCCGATCAGTTTTTGTAATTCCTAAATCCTATATTTGCAGTCCATTTTAAAAATCCATCATGCTATGGCTGATTTAATGAAGATAGTGGAGCAGGAATTAGCTTCAAAGAGAGCAGATATCGTTGATTTCAAGGCTGGTGATACAGTCAATGTACACGTTAGAATCAAAGAAGGCGCTAAAGAGCGTATTCAGCAGTTCCAAGGTGTGGTATTGTACCGCAGAGGAAAGAGCACGAACGGAGAGTCATTTTCTGTCCGTAAAATCTCTAACGGAGTAGGCGTAGAGCGTATATTCCCATTATTAAGCCCAAGCATCGAAAAAATTGAGCTTATTAAGTCTGGAAAAGTACGTAGAGCTAAGCTTTACTACTTGAAAGGAAGACAAGGTAAAGCCGCCAGAATTAAAGAGAAATTGTCTGGTAATCAGGCTTCAAAAGCATAAAAATTCTATTGAAGAGCCCGCCTTATATCAAGGCGGGCTCTTTTTTTGCCCTTGCCATAAACTTGATTGGAGTAGTTATGGCTTGGAGCTATATTTAACAACTCAAATCTCAATTCCACTATGGCAAAAGCAAGTATTTCTAAGCTACTAGGTAAAGAGGCCAAATATCTTTTGGACCACAAGAGCAAAACCATTTCACAAGACAAGCTTATCCTTCCCGGACCTGATTTTGTTGATAGGGTTTTCTGTCAATCCAATAGAAATCCGCAAGTGCTTAGAAGTTTGAATACCATATTTAACCATGGAAGATTGGGAGGCACAGGGTACGTCTCTATTCTACCCATCGACCAAGGTATCGAGCACAGCGCTGGAGCCTCTTTTGCAAAGAATCCAATTTACTTCGATCCTGACAACATAGTAAACCTTGCTATAGAAGGCGGTTGCAATGCGGTAGCCACTACTTTTGGAAACCTGGCAATGGTATCTAGAAAATACGCACATAAAATTCCATTTATCGTTAAAATCAATCACAGCGAAACTTTAACCTACCCTAACCAATTCGATCAGGTGATGTATGGCTCTGTTGAAGAAGCCTGGAACCTTGGGGCAGTAGCAGTAGGCGCCACTATTTATTTTGGGTCTGAAAACGCAACTCGTCAAATTCAGGAAGTAGCAGCCGCTTTTGAAAGAGCACACGAACTGGGTATGGCAACGATCCTTTGGTGCTATCTAAGAAACAATGCCTTCAAAAAAGACGGAAAGGATTACCACGTAGCGGCTGACCTTACTGGCCAGGCGAATCATTTAGGCGTTACTATTCAGGCAGATATTATCAAGCAAAAACTCCCTGAAAACAACGGGGGATATAAAGCATTGAATACAGGTGGGTCAAGCTATGGTAAGCTTGATGAAAAAATGTATTCGCAACTGAGCTCAGATCACCCAATTGATCTGTGTCGTTATCAGGTTGCCAACTGTTACATGGGCCGTGCAGGTTTGATTAATTCTGGAGGTGCATCTTCAGGAGCAAGTGACATGGCAGAGGCTGTAAAAACTGCTGTTATTAATAAAAGAGCAGGTGGCACAGGGCTGATTTCAGGCAGAAAAGCCTTTCAAAGACCTATGAAAGAGGGTGTTGGAATTTTAAATGCAATCCAGGATATATATCTGGATAAGGGCGTAACAATAGCCTAAATTACATTGCGGATTAAGTTAAAAAGGTCAGCATTCATTTAAAACAATATTATGTCTTGGTTTAAACGTACCGACAAAGGAATATTAACACCCACAGAAGCCAAGCGAGAGGTACCTGACGGTTTATGGTTCAAATCTCCGGAAGGTAAAATCGTTCACACAAGAGAGTTAAAAAACAATGCCTATGTAGTACCTGAAGAGGACTATCATGTTCGCATTGGTTCAAAGGAATATTTTGAGATCCTCTTTGACAATAATGAATTTAAGGAACTGGATGCCGATATGGAATCCGCTGATCCGCTAAATTTTGTTGACTCCAAGCCTTACCCAAAGCGCATCAAAGAATCGCAAGCGAAGGTAAACTTGAAAGATGCCGTGCGAAGTGCTTACGGGAAATTGGACGGCCTAAAGATTGTTATCTCTTGTATGGATTTCAGTTTTATTGGCGGCTCGATGGGGTCTGTGGTGGGAGAAAAAATTTCTCGTGCCATTGACCATGCTATAAAAACAAAAACTCCATTTTTAATGATCTCAAGATCAGGAGGTGCGCGCATGATGGAAGCTGGACTTTCGTTAATGCAAATGGCAAAAACATCGGCTAAGTTGGCTTTATTGGACGAGGCCAAGGTTCCTTACATTTCTCTTCTGACTGATCCCACCACAGGTGGAGTTACAGCATCGTATGCTATGCTTGGTGATTTTAATATTGCCGAACCCAACTCATTAATTGGTTTTGCTGGACCACGTGTAATCAGAGAAACAATCGGAAAAGACCTGCCAAAAGGTTTTCAAAGTGCAGAGTTTGTACTTGAGCACGGGTTCCTGGATTTTATCATAGACAGAAGAAATTTAAAGAGTAGACTTGCCACCTTGTTAAGAATGTTGGCATAGAGTCTACTGTTTTTTGAAACCATTCAACCTAAAAAATGAGACTAGGAAATTATCATTGAAGGATTGATTATAAAGAATTAATCCGTCTTCAATAACTTATAACTTTTGTTATTGACGTTTATTAAAAAAATTCCGGAACTCAATTTACTTGCATCAATTTCCAGTCTCCCCTTTCCAGATTTACTTATAATTATTTGACCAAAAATAGATAAGACCGTGGCATTCAACAGCTCTTCCGGGTTGCTAGATTGAATGACAAACAAGTTCCTGACAGGGTTAGGGTAAATACTAAGCACCATCTCCGATTCCTCAACAATTGAAGTCACTAAATCACAAGGTGCCCATGGCTCACCTTCAATTGGTTCCATTGGAGTTAACACCTTTCCATCAAATGCAGGGTAATCAAGTTTATATTTTTGTGCTCTAAACAAAATATCATTACCAAAATCAGGGTCATCAGTAAAAAAGTCTCTACCAACAATTCCAGAACCCGTTATGGGGCTTCTATATTGCCATACCTTTTCACCAGTCAATGGATTCACTTCAAAAAAGAACCCTTGCCTCGATGAGCAAATCAATAAGTTTCCGTTAGATAGGAACTGCGCTCCTGCCATATTTTGAGAGTAAAAATTCTCTTTTGGGTCATCTGTGTATTCCAACTCTGACGAAATTGGACCAAAGGCACCCGTGCCAATTTCATATATTTTACCATTCGTATTTAGCGGAGGATTAATAACATCCACACTAGAATAGCCCTCACCTTTATTATTATTAAATAGCAATATTTTACCTTGATGCGGACCTTCTTCAATCCAATTTACATCGTGTTGAAAAAATAACCTTTGATCTGGCGTCAAGCCTCTTCCATACGTTATAGGGTTTCCCCACCTATAAAGCAAATCTCCACCTTTCCCTGAAATTCCACCAGAATGTGATGCCGCTTGCTCGGTAGTTGTACTATGATCAATAATCCACAACTCATTAAAGAAAGGTGAGCTAAGAACAATTTGATCTAATTCCTCATTGTAATCAATCGAATTGGCATGAATCCAGTCCGTAGTTACGTTCGACACATAATTGACATTAATTAACTCTGGGTGCTCTGATACCACACCAAATCCAGCTTTGCTATTATCAAAATCCTGAGTAAGGTGATCCCAAGCAGACCACTTCCAAACAATTTCAGCAGAATTCGGGAATATTGGCTTAACCTCAATTATCCGTTCCGACCATATTAACCCATTAGGAGGTATCTTTAATGGGTCTCGGCCTGCATCAAGTTGCTCAGATTCGTTGCGAACTTCCCAAACAATCATAAGTATATTACCATTTGGTAAATAGGAGACATCATGATGAAGTCGTAATAAATCAGTATTTAATTCAAAAGACCATAACAAGGTTCCACTCCAGTCAAATAACTCAACTCCTCCACTTCCTCCTCCTCCTGCGATAGCAACATTTGGTAATTTGATTGTACGAAGAAGGTTTCCATTTGGCATAAGGTATACCGTATTGCCAGGCAAAAAATCACTTTCCCATTTGTTTATCACCCTACCACAATTATCGATAAGGTAACTCACATTACTAGTAAGTGGTGCAAATAGAGTATAACCATCTGCAATGCCAGGTTGCAGAATTGTTGGACCTGCAATTTTTTGAGCGGCTGAATGCGAAAAAACCAACAGCAACATAACAATCATTACAAAACCTCTTGCCCTCAATTTCATTATTCCAAAAATTTGATCATTCTAATTCAGCTAATACCAAAAATATGAATTTAGAGAACTCATTTATGAAAATGACTAGTATTCAACTAATCATCAAAGAAAAGAGCCACCCAAAAAATTGGATGGCTCTTTACATTCTTAGAGTTATTCGATTACTCTTTGCACAAGTTTAATTTAATCTCACCTGCAGAAACCTCTTTTACATCAGCCACTACATTCCCTTTTGGAGATGTAATTTTGAATTGACACTCTGAATTGTAAGAATCATCATTCCACTCAAAGTGAAGTGAAGTAGCAGATGCTGGTACTGTTATCGTTTGTGATCCAGCCCCAATCGGAACACCACCTGGATCATATTGGCTATATAGAGAAACTTGAGCAGTTTCTACACCATCAACGATGACACCTACGTACCCTCCTTGCCATCCATCTCCATATGTATCTACCATATCAATTTTCCAATCACCACCAGGTACTTCAACTGCCGGAGCGCAAACTACGCCAAAATCAACTTGACAGTTTGATCCAGGATATTCTGTACATACCGAAGGAGACCAAGCTTTAAATACTCTTCCATCGGAACCAGTGAATTGCCATGTAACAGAAAACTTATCTTCAGACACAAAATGAACTGCAGCATCTCTTCCGGAATTAATAGTACTGCTAAATATATCTATAGCATTACCATCTGTTCCATCCTTATAGTCATATGTCTGTCCATTATACAAGGCAAACATATCTGGCTGGGATAGAGAAAATGTAGTCGTCCCACGATTCTCAGGAACTGCTCCACCTTCAATTGTAGCTATTTGCTTTTTACCATGATCAGCCACAGCAGGATTACCATCGCTATCTATGTAGCTCTCTTTCCAAGAGACAAAAGCCTCCATCTTGGTAACAGTTGCTTTACTATCCACTGATATCCACTTCAAACTGAAGTCGACTACAATTGCTGGATTCCCGCTCTTAAAGTCCTGAGCAGTACTTGTAATTAGTCCTTGACCGTTTATAGCTGTTTCCCAAGCGGGAACAAGCTCTTTATCATCCGAACATGACACCGTAAGGGCAAAGACCCCAATCAATGTCAACATTAAATATTTCATTGTCTTCATGTCTTCAAATTTAAAATTGAAACTTCAACACATCCCAGAATACTGCATTCGCGGGAGAGTCAAAAGCAACCGTTGGTGTATTTGGATTCAGGTTAATCTCGTCCTGAGCATAAGGTAACCTCAATGCAAACTGGCGAGGGGCCTGAAGCGGAACTTGTAAACCAGCAGGCAAACCTGTTCTACGGAAAGCGTTATACAATTCAAACCCGTTTCCGAGATTCATAAACCAAGCCTGCTTAAGCACCGCCCCAAGTTTATTAGGCGCGGCATCATATTTCGCCAACTGAGCATTGATATAGGCATCACGAGCAGCAGTTGTAATTGCCACTGCACCTGCATCTTTGCTTACAAAGCTATTTACTTTAGCAAATTGCTCTTCCATCGCCTTACGATACAATGTTCTGGCATCATCGCCAGGCAATGCAACTCCGAGTGCCAAATTGGCTTCGATCATATACAACTTCACCATCCAGGTAGTGATCATTGGAAATATACCGTCCCCACGACCTTTATTGCCTCCAGCCGTTTCTGGCACATCATCATAAAGGCCACCAGAAGGATACAACCCTACAGTCGTTCTGATTGGATTATCGTTAGGAATACCAGATGGATCAGAGCGATCACGTCCAAAAAAACCTGCCAAGTATTCCTTCTGAGATGTTGTCAATGTAGCGGCATTTGGCTTATTGTAAACACCTTCTGATACAAAGTTGCTCAATGGAAAATAACCATACGTACAATCTGTGCGCTGAGAGCAAGGAATGGTCTGCTTATCAGTTGGGTCATTAGGATCCAAAAGTGCTTTAGTTTGACGCTTGAAGTAAAAAGGAGTTCTAGGGTCTCCAGGTACTGTTCCTCCAGTCGTTAATGGCACCAACATCTCATACATAAATTGATGACCGAAATAATTGTAGCTTGCCTCACCTCCAGCGTAACCGTCCCTATACATTGGGTGGCGGTCATCTGGATTGTTCACGCTACCAAAAGTAAACTGGAAATCATTAGCAGCAGCTGAGATTAATCCGCCATTAGTAACAATGGTTTGAATCGCAGGGATAACAGAAGCATCCGCACGGCTC
>JBATLM010000163.1:0-2310 GCA_049289315.1 Cyclobacteriaceae bacterium | reverse complement strand
AAAAAGAATCCACCTCCCTTGATATCAAATTGAGCTTGTTTCCCTTTAAATTGTAAAACGAGTTCAACAGGAATAAAAACAGTGAAGTTAGGGCCAGTGAGAGACTCGGTGCTTTCGAACGGAAGGTCAATGATATTCAGTCCAGCCATTCGATATAATGAGACGCCTGTCTCTACGGCTAGGAAACGATTAAAGTCGAACCCAACACCTCTGAGTGAAAAGGGGCTGATAGGGGTGGAGAAGGATCCGTTTCGGGGGATAAAATAGGAGAAAGAGAGCCCAACGTTTTGAGCAAAGGCACCGCTAAGGCTTATTGATACAAACAGACAGATTAACAAGCTTTTTTTCATAAGCACAATTAATTTATTCTTCAAAGTTAAGGACATACCTTATCTTTCTTAATCGATTACAGGTTCATATTCTCAATTTGAGGAAAAAGGTGTTATTTTTCCTTAAACCTTATCAGTACAACCAAAATGAAAAAGTTATTAATAATTCTCGTTGCCGCAGTGATGTTTGCATGCAGTGAACAACAAACTCCTGCAGATATGATTATTTCAGGCGGAACAATCTATACAGTGAACGATTCCAATCCTACTGTGGAGGCAGTTGCCGTGTCTTCGGGTAAAATTGTTTTTGCTGGGTCAGCAGCTGAAGTGGAGAAATACAAAGGTGATCAAACACAGATGATAGATCTTCAAGGGCAAACAATGACGCCTGGTTTTATCGAATCGCATGGTCATATCATGGGACTTGGCTACAATGAGTTGAACATTGACCTGATGGACACTAAAAGTTGGGATGAGATTGTAGCGCGTGTAAAAGATGCTGTAGGAAAAGCCAAACCTGGAGAGTGGATCATAGGAAGAGGGTGGCATCAGGACAAATGGGATAAGAAACCTGAAAAAATGGTGAAGGGATTCCAGACCCATCAGAAGCTGAGTGAAATTTCACCAGATAACCCGGTTTACCTGGGACATGCTAGTGGTCATGCAGGGTTTGCCAATGCCAAAGCCATGCAAATTTCCGGAGTGAATCAAATGTCGATTGAAAATATGGAGAAGAATCTCGGGGAAGGGGGAGAGATTATTCGTGATGAGTTGGGGAATCCTACGGGTCTATTCAATGAGAGAGCGCAATCTTTAATTGGTAAATACATCCCTGAGAATACAGAAGAGATGGATACCAAAGCTTTCGAATTGGCCATGGATGCATGTGGTCGTGCAGGTATTACCAGCTTCCATGATGCAGGTGCCTCAAGAGAAGACATCGCGTTGTTTAAAAAATTCAGGGCTGCAGACAATATGAAGACGCGGTTATATGTAATGATTTCGGGGCGCGACCCTGAGTTGGTTTATGATTGGATACGCAAGGGCCCAGAAGTGGACAGTGCTTATTTTCTAACCATTCGATCTATTAAATTGAATTGTGATGGTGCTTTGGGATCACGTGGAGCCTGGCTGCTCGAGCCTTACGAGGATAGAGCAGGATGGTATGGCATGCCTACTATTTCTATGGATACAGTGCTAAGCGTTTCAAGAGCAGGTTTGAAGGCAGGGTTTCAGGTATGTGCTCATGCCATAGGTGATAGAGCTAATAGAGAGATTCTTGACCGATACGAGATTGCCTTTAATGAAAACCCTGATAAGGTGGCCGATCATCGCTTCAGAGTGGAGCATGCGCAACATGTGCATCCGGACGATATCCCAAGGTTTGGGAAAATGGGAGTGATAGCTGCCATGCAAGCCATCCACCTTTCATCGGATCGGCCCTGGGCTATTGACAGACTTGGGGAAAAAAGGATTGTAGAAGAGACGTATGTGTGGCAAGACCTGATGAACTCAGGGGCAATGATTATCAATGGCACCGATGTTCCGGTTGAGCCTATCAGTCCTGTTGCTAGCTTTTATGCTTCAGTCACCCGGCAAACATTAGCTGGTGAACCTGAGGGAGGATATGAACCAAAGCAAAAAATGACCAGGAAGCAGGCACTGCGGTCTTATACACTTGATGCTGCCTATGGAGCTTTTCAGGAAGAGTACCTTGGTTCTATTCAAGTAGGTAAGGCAGCAGATTTTACAATCTTTAGCCAGGATATAATGACAGTACCTGATAATGAGTTGTTATCAACAGAGATAGCCAGAACTATTGTAGATGGTAAGGTGGTCTACGAGCGAAAGTAGGAAACAAAAAAGCCCCTGATAATCAGGGGCTTTTTTTAATGAAAGTCTCTTCTTGAATTCTATTTTAAGAATTTGTTAGCTCTTTGGAGAAGTAATGCACGATCCGAAGTGATAGTTGGGTCACTGT
>JBATLM010000162.1:0-16163 GCA_049289315.1 Cyclobacteriaceae bacterium | reverse complement strand
CAGCTATCTCTTCGCAAAAATTAATTTCGCTTTTGAAGACCTGACCATCCGCCTTCATGAGTTGAATCAAGTGATATAAGTTTTCAAATTTTTGGTCTTCGCTAAAAGCACCAAGATCCCCAACTGGTTTGGGGGCTTTCATCATCGAATCTACATCGTCCGTAGAGAGCCCATTTGCTTTGCCAATCATGTGGATGATCTTTGCCTCTTTTTCTCCCACTGTCATGTCACTGGCAGCCAGATTGATTAAAATATTTAGCTGTTCTTTAATCATAGTAGTTTATTTTCGCTTATTGTGACGGTTATAAGCTGAAATTTAGGTAAAAATGAATAATTTTTCGCAACATGGTAAAAAAAACCTTACAGAGGCATTATTTATAAGCAACCCTGTAAGGGTCGTGTTGTCATTAGTACAAAAAGTACTGGATATGAGAAGTTTCGTATTAATTGCATTATTGTTAGCGTTGATGAACCCAATATGGGCTCAGAGCAGCGAAGTGAGATCGGTGGGCTCCTTTAGTGGAATTAAGTCTGCTGAAGCTGTGGATGTCTACTTGAAAAAGGGAGATAAGGAAAGTGTAAGGGTGGAGACTACCGGTACCTCATTATCTGATGTGATTACTGAAACTTCCGGGTCTTACCTGAAAATTCACATGGCAAGCGGCAACTTCAGAAGAACCAATGTGAAGGTGTACGTAACCTATGTTAATTTGGACAAGATATCAGCAAGCTCAGCTTCCAATGTCTTTTCAGAAGGAACAATAAAGACATCAACAATAGAGATAAATGCAAGCAGTGCAGCTTCCGTAGAGATAAGCCTGGATGCCACTGAGGTAACGGCAGATGTTTCTAGTGCCGGTGATATAGTGCTTGAAGGTAGGGCTAAGGTTTTGGAGGCGGAGGCCAGTAGTGCAGGCGATGTGGATGCCTACAGATTGGAAAGTGAGTCCGTCAGAGCCAGAGCTAATAGTGCTGGCTCAGTAAAAGTTACCGCTACCAAATCGCTGGATGCCAGAGCTTCCAGTGGAGGTGATGTACGCTACAGAGGCAATCCTTTGAAAACCAATACAGATTCCAGCAGCGGAGGATCTGTAAAAAAATCTAACTAAAAAGGAGATCCAGGTCTTAAACTTGGGTTTCTATGCTTGGCAGCGCCCCGCAACTGGCGTTCTTCCATTATATTCTGTTCAAAATTGAAGACTGCCTTGCTAAAGCTGTGCAGGTATGCAGAGTCAGCTTTCATCATTTTAGGCCATTTGGGTACTTTTTTGATGAAATTGATCATAATTCCATGGTTTAGGTGAGTCAACGTAATACAATACAGATAGGTTCTGATATCCTTCTTCTTTTATAGACAGTTAAATAGCTGATTACCCCTATTCAGCTAAGTACTTACTTTAAGTAAAACAACGCTTTACCTTTTTGGAGCTGATTATTATTTTACCCTAAAATGGTAAAAAAACATATTTTTATTCTAAAAGCAGGTTCTATTTTACCCTGTGTGTATTAAAAACGTATACATTTGCAGTAAACAAGTTAAAAAATAACCCAAATATGGCACGTCTACGTTTTGAAGCATTAAATCAATTAAGTAAAAGGTCTAAGGTTCAAGTTGATGTTCCCTCTAAGAAAATTTCTGACTTTTTTGGAGAGGACGCATTTGGAACGAAAGAAATGCTGGGTTCTCTGGCACCTGCAGTTTTTAAGAAAGTGAGTGAGGCGATCAAAAATCATGAAAAAATAGACGCAGAAACTGCTGATGCAGTAGCATCTGCTGCTAAAAGTTGGGCCATGAGCAAAGGGGCAACTCATTTTACGCACTGGTTTCAACCATTGACGGGTGGGACAGCAGAAAAGCACGATTCTTTCTTCGACCCCACTTCAGGAATAGAAAAATTTAAAGGAAGTGAGCTTGTTCAGCAAGAGCCGGATGCATCTTCATTTCCAAGTGGAGGAATAAGAAGCACTTTTGAGGCACGAGGTTACACAGCCTGGGATCCTACTTCTTCCATGTTCATTTATGGCAAGACACTTTGTATTCCTACTGTGTTTGTTTCTTATACAGGAGAGACACTTGACACCAAATCGCCACTATTAAAAGCATTAAAAGCAGTTGATAAAGCCTCCACTAAGGTTTGTCAATTTTTTGATAAAGACGTTACTACAGTAGTTGCCTCATTAGGATGTGAGCAAGAGTACTTTGTGGTAGACAGAGCCCTCTACATGGCCAGACCTGATCTTGTAATGACTGGTAGAAGCGTGTTTGGTCACTCACCTGCGAGAGGGCAACAATTGGATGACCATTATTTTGGAGCCATCCCTACGAGGGTTTACAAATTCATGAAGGATTTTGAAATCGAAAGTTGGAAACTGGGCATACCATTAAGAACAAGACACAATGAGGTAGCTCCAAGTCAGTTTGAAGTAGCGCCACTTTATGAGGAGGTCAATGCAGCCAATGATCACAATCAGTTATTAATGGATGTGATGAATCGCGTATCGGAGCGTCACAACCTTCAGGTGCTTTTTCATGAGAAACCATTTGCTGGCTTAAATGGAAGTGGTAAGCATAATAATTGGTCATTAATAACAAATACAGGTGTCAATCTATTTGCACCTGCGAGCAATGCAAAGGATAATCTTTTGTTTTTGACATTTTTTGTGACAGCAGTCAAAGCGGTTCACGAATACGCAGACCTACTTAGAGCGAGCATAGCCACCGCGGGCAATGATTTCAGATTGGGTGCCAACGAAGCCCCTCCGGCAATCATGTCAGTTTTCATAGGTACACAAATGTCTGCAGTATTGGATGAGCTGGAAAAAAAAGGAAATGTAAAAATTCAAAAAGGTGACAACATGTATATGAAGTTAGGGATAGATCAAATTCCTGAAATCATATTGGATGCTACTGATCGCAACCGCACTTCACCTTTTGCCTTTACAGGTAATAAGTTTGAGTTCCGTGCCGTTGGTTCTAGCGATAATAGTGCGACACCGATGACTGCCCTTAACCTAATTATGGCAGACCAATTACTAGATTTCCATGCCGCAGTGAGTAAAGAAATTGAAAAAGGAACAGAGAAAAGATTGGCAATAGTTAATGTACTTAGAAAGTACATTAAAGAATCGAAAGCAATTAGGTTTGAAGGAGATGGATACAGCGAAGAGTGGGTGAAGGAGGCAGAGGAGAGGGGCTTGAGCAACATTAAGAATATGCCTCGTGCTATTGAAGCTTACTTGTCGAAAAAATCAATTGATCTTTTTGAGCGTCACCATATCTTCAATAAGGTGGAAGTAGAAGCAAGGAACGAGATTAAACTGGAAGCTTATATTAAAAAGGTACAAATAGAGGGGCGTATCATGTGTGATCTAGCCATCAACCATATTGTGCCCACCGCCATTTCATATCAAAACAAATTGATTGTAAATGCCAATGGTTTGAAGGGGTTAGGCGTTGATAATTCAGGGGTGGTTGCTACCATTAAGGAGATTAGCTCATACATTGACTCCATTAAAGAGAACGTCAATAAAATGACCGAAGCAAGAAAGAAGGCCAACAAGATCGAAGAGTCTGATAAGAAAGCGATGGCTTATTGCGATGATATCAAAGAAAAATATTTTGATAAAATCAGAGATGCCGTTGATAAGCTGGAGTTACTAGTGGATGACGAAGATTGGCCACTGGTGAAGTACCGCGAGTTGTTGTTCTTACGATAATTATAAATTTAATTTGGCCTAAAGGGTTAGTCAATTAGGCTAACCCTTTTTTTATACATTCCATATGATGCATTCATCAGGAACTGCATACAGACTCCTTCTATTTCTAAAATGCATGAAGGTTTGGCTTACGGAAGCCGAAGTATTTTTTTGTACTCTACTGTATTATTGAGCACTGTTACTGATTTCTCAATATCGGCATCATTCTTAAACTCAACCTCTGTTATCCCTTTTTCAAGATAATAGCGCGAAGCAATGTCCTGTTCAAGAAGCAATTTTATTTGATCCTTAAAAGTATAGAGGTCTCTCTTTCTACTTTCTTTTAATAGTTCAGCTATTTGTTCGATTTGAGGGCTAAGCTCCTCATAGTAACGCTCGCGCTTGGCTTGTTCTTTAAGCACAGTTAATTCCACTTCCACAGGCGAGCGGTAATTGTATTGTTTGGATTTTACAAACGTCACGAAGGCTTCATAGTCCTTGTCTGCCAATTTAAAATCGCGTGCTGGAGGAATAGTCTCGTGCAGAGATGCGTACAAGGTTGCATAATCAAAAATATACCCACTGAGGTATAACATTTGCGTTAAAGAAGAAACTTCATTGCCATCAAGTAAAATGTCGGGATCAACTCCACCGCCATCATAAACTATTCTTCCGTTTGTAGTTTTGAATTCCTTTTTCACAGAATCTGGAATGGCGCCCACACTACCGTCATTTCTGCGATGTGAATAGTCCAATACCTGAATGCATCGCCCTGTAGGAGTATAATATTTAGCGGTCGTGATTTTTACTTGCGAATTGTACGATAGTTGACGCGGGATTTGTACTAGTCCTTTACCAAAGGATTTCTCTCCAATAATGATTGCCCGATCATAATCCTGCAGAGTGCCAGCTACTATTTCAGAAGCAGATGCGCTACCGCGGTTGATGAGCACAGCTACAGGGATTTCAAGGTCTGCCGGGTTGTTAAGTGTTTCGTAGGTGACATTACTGTTCTGTACTTTACCCTTGGTAGTAACAACCGTCTTTCCTTTAGGTATAAAAATATTACAAATATTTACAGCTTCGAAAAGCAACCCACCTGGATTATCACGCAGATCCAGAATAATATTTTCTGCTCCCTGTTCTTTTAATTTCACTACAGCATTCTGTACTTCCTTTCCTGCGTCAGGTGTGAAGTCGGTAAGTTGAATATAGCCGGAGTTGGAGCCCACCATACCGTAATAGGGTACGTTGCTCACTTTAATTTTTTCTCTTTTGAATTCTAAATTGACAAGATCAGGTGCCCCGAGCCTTTTCACAGTGAGTTTCACAGTAGTTCCTACTTGGCCTCGCATCAGTTGGTTGGCTTCTTCGATGGATATTTTTGCCAACTCTACTTCGTCCATCTTGATCACTTCATCTCCGATTTTCAATCCGTTTTTCTGAGCTGGATAACCTTCGTAGATCATTGTTACCAATGTGCGATTACCTATCACTCTGGTCATCGCACCTATACCTCCGTATTGACCGGTGTTCATGGTACGATAAGTTTCTACTTCATCCTCAGCGATAAAATTGGTGTATGGATCCAAAGACATGAGCATCGCATCGATGCCGGTGCGGATAAGTTGATTGGGGTTTACTTCGTCAACATACAACGCATTTACTTCTTTGAAGAGGGAAGCGAAAATGTCAAGATTCTTTGCGATCTCAAAATAGCGATCAGCAGGGGGAGTGAATGAAAAAGCAACAACACCCAACACTGAAATTAACAACACGATCAAAATCTTCCTCATACCATTCAAATTTATCCAAAACTCCAATTAGAAAAAAGCCAAAAGAGCTTTATTGGGTTTATTGCTTACTAACGGGTATTGTAAAAAATAGTATGGGATAATCTGGATTAATTCAGCTTGAAGAGTGCTTCAATTTCCACAGGAATGCCTTCAGGAAGAGAACTCACACCCACTGCGCTTCGCACACCTACACCTTTATCATCGCCCCACACTTTTGCAAAGAGTTCGCTACAGCCATTAATCACAAAGGGATGACGTGTAAAATCTGGAACAGCGTTAACCATACCCAATACTTTTATCACCCTTTCTACGCGATCAAGGCTACCTAGGTATTTTTTTAGCGTGGCAAGAATTGCGAGGCCCACTTGTTGAGCGGCAAGTTTTGCGGTCTCGGGATCAAGGTCGGCACCTACCTTGCCCACGATCCAAGTTCCATCTTCCTTTAGTGTACCGTGCCCGGATATGTAGGCATGATTTTCATCAATAAGCAATAATTTATAAACACCTAGCGGATCAGGTGAAGACGGTAATGTAAGTCCTAATTTTTCGAATCGTTGCTCGGGTGTCATAGCCTATGATTTATCTGGTATCTGCACAATTCTTACCACTAGCTCATGAGGGTCGCCATCTTTATCCAACAGATTAAATTTAATAGATGGATTATCTTTCGTTAAATCTGATTCAGCATGGATAATTTTGTTGTCCTGCATGTGCTTTTCAATTTCTCCTTGTAGAATGAGCAGTGCGTTGGCCATATCTACCTCAAGAGGGCTAGGATTATAGGAGGTTGTTTTCATTATAAAAGGTTTACCATTTAATTAAAGCCGATGCCCATGTGAAGCCACTTCCAAATGCGGCAAGGCAAATAATATCACCACTATTCATCTTCCCTTCATCCCAAGCCTCACTCATTGCGATAGGGATGGAGGCCGCTGTTGTATTTCCATATCGCATAATGTTGTTGTATACTTTTTCGTCAGGCAACTCCATTTTTTGTTGTATGAATTGGCTGATGCGCAAGTTGGCCTGGTGAGGTACCAGCAAGTTAATGTCTTCTTTTGTCATGTTGTTGGCTGCCAATGCTTCGTTGATCACTTCCGTGAATCGCACCACTGCATGTTTGAATACCTGGCTTCCGTTCATTATCACTTTGAATGAAGTAGTATCTAAAATTTGTTCAGGTTGGCGCTCTGCGTGGGGTCTGCTGCTTCCTGGGTCTTTTACATAGAGTTCCTCAGCAAAATTCCCATCAGAGTGGAGGTGTGTTGATAGTATGCCCGGTTGATCCGAAGCTTGTAGAATGGCAGCGCCTGCACCATCACCAAAAATTACGGCAGTATTTCTTCCTCTTGTGGTAATGTCTAATGCAGTAGATTGGATTTCGGCACCCACGACAAGTATGGTCTTGTACATGCCGGTTTTGATAAACTGATCAGCTACTGAAAGGCCATAGATAAAACCTGAACAGGCATTGCGTAAGTCAAGAGCTCCTATTCTTCCATCCAATCCTAGTTCTCTTTGGAGCAAAACACCAGAACCTGGGAAGAAGTAATCTGGGGTGATAGTGGCGAATACAATAAAATCAATATCAGTTTCTTTTAAACCAGCTCTTTCCAATGCCATCCTGCTGGCCTTAGCCGACATATTGGCTACCGTATCTTTGGCAGGATCAATCCACCTGCGTTGTTTGATGCCGGTTCGTTCGATGATCCATTCATCAGTAGTGTCAATTATATTGGACAAGTACTGATTAGAAATCACTGTTTCGGGCACATAATGCCCCAGACCAACTATTTTACTGTGTTTCATTCCTTACTGTGTTAGATAAGACTCCTGGCTAGAATCAGACGTTAAAGTACAACATTCACAATTTTACCGGGTACAATTATTACTTTTTTGGGCGTTTTACCTTCCGTCCACTTTTGTACAATTTCTGAAGCCATCACCTGCTTGTGGATATCCTCCTTTGGCATATCCAATGCCATATTCATTTTTGCTCTCACTTTTCCGTTGATAGAGATCGGGTATTCGAAAGAACTCTCTACCAAATACTTTTCCTCCACTTTATGATAGCTGGCATTAAGCACTGTGTCAGCATGTCCCAGTTTCTCCCATAACTCCTCAGCTATGTGAGGTGCAAAAGGGGAGAGGGCAATTACCAACGGTTCAATCACTGCTCGTTTATTACACTTCAATGCATTCAGTTCGTTGATGCAAATCATGAACTCACTTACTGAAGTATTAAAAGAGAAGTTGTCAATGTCTTGTTCAATTTTCTTGAGTGTCTTGTGTAATACTTTCAACTCTTCTTTAGTGGGTTCGGCATCGCTAAGTTTTACGTTCCCTTCTGCATCGTGCATCAGGTTCCAGAACTTCCTTAGGAATTTATAGACCCCATCTATCCCGCTGGTGTTCCAGGGTTTGGACTGCTCCAAAGGACCGAGGAACATTTCGTACATGCGCAGGGTATCTGCTCCATAGTTTTGAATGATGTAGTCAGGGTTCACTACGTTGAAATACGACTTGCTCATTTTCTCGATGGCAGAACCGCAAATGTATTTGCCGTCTTCCAAAATGAATTCTGCGTTAGCGAAATCAGGCTTCCACTTTTTGAATTGTTTTGTGTCTAGCTCTAGGCCGTTGACAATATTAACATCAACATGAAGTGCATCTGTTTCGTATTGGTCTTTTAAGCCTTGCGACACAAATTGATTTTTACCTCGAACCCGGTACACAAACCTCGAGTCTCCTGTAATCTTACCCTGATTGATTAATTTTTTAAAGGGTTCATCAAAATTCAGATAACCTAAATCATGTAATACCTTGGTCCAAAGTCGGGCATACAACAAGTGGGCTACGGCATGCTCAGATCCTCCCACGTAAACATCTACCTGGTTCCAGTAATCAAGCGCTTCTTTAGCAGCAAACTCCTTTTCATTGTGAGGATCCATGTAGCGTAAGAAATACCACGCAGCTCCGGCATGGGTGGGCATAGTATTGGAATCTCTTTTTTCATTGGGGCCAATATTGATCCAGTCTTTTAGGTTGGCTAATGGACCTTCACCAGAACCTGAAGATTTGAACTCATTGGTATCAGGCAATTCCAAAGGCAAATCCTTCTCATTCATGGCATAAGGCATGTCATCCTTAAACACTACTGGGAAGGGCTCTCCCCAATAGCGTTGACGGCTCCAGCCGGCATCGCGCATTTTATAATTCACCTGCCTTTCACCAATGCCCATTTCCACCAGCTTATCAATCACCACTTTCATGGCAGGTCTCATCTTAGTGCCATTCAGAAACTCAGAGTTGGTTAAAGTTGCTTCGTAGGTAGGATTAGCTTCTTTACCATTATAATGCTCACCAATAATGTTGGTGATATCTATGTTAAAGTGTTTCGCAAAGCGATTATCACGATCATCTCCACACGGCACGCCCATGATGGCACCTGTACCATATCCCGCCAACACATATTCACTGATCCAGATAGGAACCTCTCTTTGGTTGAAAGGATTGATGGCAAAGGCTCCTGTAAAGCAGCCTGTAATTTTCTTTACCTCTGCCATGCGATCCACTTCCGATCTGCTTTCCACATAGCTTAGGTATTTATCCACCTCTCCCTGATTCGCCACGCTGGTAATTTCTTTTACCATGTCATGCTCGGGAGCTACTACCATAAAATCGACACCGAAAATGGTATCAGGACGGGTAGTAAATACCTGCATGTTTTTCACAACACCCTTTTCACTCTTGAGATCAAATGTAATCTTGGCACCTTCACTTCTTCCGATCCAGTTGCGCTGAATGTCTTTCATGGATTCGCTGTAATCCACCTCATTCAATCCCTTCAATAAACGCTCTGCATATTCGGTAATGCGCAAACTCCACTGACGCATTTGTTTTTTCACTACAGGGTGGCCGCCTCTGTAACTCACTCCGTTGATCACCTCATCGTTGGCCAATACAGTACCCAGGGCTTCACACCAGTTCACATCCGTGTAGGCCAAATAGGCAAGCCGGTACTCCATCAATACTTCTTGCTTAGCTTTTTCGGAAAATGATTTCCATTCAGAAGATGTAAAACTCTGAATTTTGAATTTTGAATTCGGAAGGGGGTGATTTTGGTTACCATCCACTTCAAAATTGGAAATCAAATCCTCAATTCTTTCGGCCTTTTGTTCCTTGCGATTGAACCAACTGTCGAATAATTGCAAGAAGATCCATTGGGTCCATTTGTAATAGTTAGGATCACAGGTTCTTACTTCTCGGCTCCAGTCGTAGCAGAATCCTATTCTATCCAATTGACTCCTGAAGGTCTCAATATTTTTAGCAGTAGAGATGGCAGGATGTACACCATGTTCAATGGCATATTGCTCTGCCGGAAGACCAAAGGCATCATACCCCATAGGATGAAGCACGTTGAATCCTTTTACACGTTTAAAGCGGGCAACAATGTCTGTGGCTATGTATCCAAGTGGGTGTCCCACATGCAAACCCGCCCCTGAAGGGTAGGGAAACATGTCCAGGGCGTAGTATTTTGGCTTTGATGGGTCGTTACTGACCTTATAGACCTCGTCCTTGCGCCATTTCTGTTGCCACTTTTCTTCTATTTTCTTGATCTCTTCTTTGCTATAGTCCGCCATTGTGCCTTTTCTGCCTTAAAATAAAGCGCAAAAATAAGCCAAAGTGGGGAGAAAGTCAGCCTGAAGTGGGGGCTATGAAGCTAGAATAATGGCTTTATCAATTCACTTTCGACTTATCCACTCTGCTGGGCGTGTCCACGCCATCGACAATCGTCTTTGAGCTTAAGGCGATCCCTCTGATGGCGGCTGTGATGTTGGCCATATCCAAAGTAGAGACTTCATCGTCTACGGTGTGATAGTAGGGGTCGGTGGGTATTTGATCGGTTGAAATGGAATGAGCTGGCACTCCCAGTCTGGCGAGCGTTGCATTGTCAGAGCGATAGAAAAGATTTTGTTCGGGGTAGGGATCGGGGTGAATTTGAAACTCTGTTCCTTCTAAATTCTCCTGAAGGATTTCTCCAAAATCGCTGCGCTCAAAGCCGGTGATGAATGCTGCATTTTGCCCCCACTTGGAAGCCTTACCAATCATTTCAATATTGAACATGGCTACAATCTTGTCAGCATCTAATTGTTGAGAAAAGTATTTGGAGCCAAAGCCTCCAATCTCTTCAGCGGTAAATGCCACGAAAATCAGAGACCGTTCATTGGACTTTAGTTTACTGAAATATTTAGCTAACGAAATGACAGCCGTAGTTCCGGAAGCATCATCATCGGCTCCATTGGCAATAGAATCACCAGCAACTGGGGTCTGAATTCCAATATGATCGTAATGGGCTGAGAAGACTACACTTTCATCGGGCATTGATTTTCCTGGTAATACACCTACTATATTAGCCATCGTAATTGTTTCCTTGCTTTGGGTTGCCTTTACTGAAATTTCGTTGGGTCTTTCCTGATCGAGAATGTAAAGAATAGACCCGGTTGACTTTGCGTCTGGATCTAGAATTTTGGGACGGCTGAGATAACGCTGTGCTGTTTTAAATGCTTCCGCATGGGCTTTATCTACCAACACAATTCGATCACCTCCTTTTCTTTCTATGGCCGAGAGGGAAGGAAAAAGAGGTTGACTTTGTCCAATGGTATCAATAGCCGTAGCTGAATTCAGATTAATTGTTTCTGCACCCGAAGAAAGGATAAGGCGATCTTCTGAGATTGTTGCTCCTGCCACTATTACTTCCAGACTGGTTCTGCTCAACTTTACTTTCTGAAACTCCTGGCGATAGCCAGATAACCCTTGCATCGGCTGCAAGCCTGCCTTTTTAAAATGCTTTTCGATAAAAGCTCCGGCCTTATTAATGTCTTCAGGTACCAGGGCTGATCTTCCTCTCATTTTGTCGGACGCAAGTGTGCCTATGATTTTGGCGACCTGTTTCTCTTTAATGAGTTTATTGACATCCTGTGCCAATAGGGCGTTAGTTAATAGAGTTAAGACTATGATGAGGTAGAAAATAGGCTTCATGAGGCTGGGTTTCATTCGGCAGCCAAATTACCTTTTTGTGCCCTAATAAAACAAATTCAAGCGCGGCATATCCCTTTCTGACAGTTCATCCAGGCTATCCTACAGTTCAGTAACACCTTTTGCAAGGAATTGGCTTAGCGGCCAAATATTTACGCTGTAATCACAACACTATGAGAACAGCGGTACAAATACTCTTACTTTTTATCACCAGCACAGCATTTGCACAAACGCGTATTTCAGGTGTAGTGACTGATGAAAAAGGAGTATCTATCCCAGGAGCCAATGTATCGATTGAGGGTACCTATGATGGAACGAGCACTTCCGTTGAAGGTGCATTTCAATTTGAGACCAGCGAAAAAGGAACTCAAACCATTACAATCACTTTTGTAGGTTTTAAGGCTTTTAGCCAGGCTGTGAATTTGACAGGAGAATCTGTTCAACTTAAAGTTTCATTAAGAGAAGAAATCAATCAGTTGGACGCAGTAGTTATTTCTGCCGGCTCTTTCACAGCAGGAGAGGAAAAAAGAAGAACAGTTTTAAAAGCCATTGACATTGCCACCACTGCCGGAGCTACTGCTGATATTGCTGGTGCACTGAATACCTTGCCCGGAACACAAAAAGTAGGAGAGAGCGGAAGGTTGTTTGTGCGTGGTGGAGATGGAAGCGAAACCAAAACATTTATCGATGGAATGTTGGTGGCCAATGCTTACAACCCGTCTGCTCCCAACACACCATCAAGAGGTCGCTTTTTACCTTTCATGTTTAAAGGAACCAGCTTCAGCACGGGAGGATATTCTGCTGAGTATGGTCAGGCACTTTCTTCCGCATTGGTTCTGGACTCAAAAGATAAAGCAGAGCTCAATCAAACTGATCTGGGATTACTTTCGGTAGGTGGTGATGTTGCACACACTCAGGTTTGGGATCGGTCATCTATTTCCGGAAAGATTCAGTACACCAACATTCGTCCTTACTTTGGATTGATCAATCAGGAAATAGATTGGATAACCCCTCCAGCATCTATTGAAGGAAGTACTGCTTTTAGGCAGGAGGTGGGTGAGCACGGTATTGTTAAGTTTTTTGGAAATTTCAATCACTCGGATTTCAAACTTAATAATCATGATATCCTTGATCCTGGTCAAAAGCAATCATTCGGGTTCGCTAATAATTATGGATATGGTAATGCCTCATTCCTGCAAGCGATCAACGACAGTTGGTCAGTAAAAGGAGGACTTTCTTACAACTACAATGAAAATAATATTTCACTGGATGGTAGCCCCATTGATGAAGTGGAAAAAGGGACTCACTCCAAACTGGTTTTTGAAAATACGGTTTCTGATCATGTAGAATTAAAATTTGGAGTAGAGCATTTTCAGTCCAGCTATGAAGCTTCGCAGTTCGATAGCTTATCCATTCAACAAACCGTTGCCTTCAATACACCTATCACGGCAGGATTTGCGGAAGCAGAAATCTATGCCAGTAAATATTTTGTAACCCGTGCAGGCGTAAGAACAGAATACAATGGTACAATCGAAAAGCTAAATGTTGATCCGAGGATATCTATAGCGTATAAGCCTTTTACTCATGGTCAGTTTTCGTTGGCATACGGACAATTCCGCCAGGCTACACAAAATCAATTCTTAAGGGTAAATCAAAATCTGAAGGACGAAAAAGCAGAACACTACATTTTGAATTATCAAGTGATCAACAACCAGCGCACGTTCAGGGCAGAGCTTTATCACAAGCGATATTCCAATCTTATAAAATATATGAATGGCAATCCAGAGCAACTTAACAATACAGGTAATGGATATGCGCAAGGTTTTGAATTGTTTTGGAGAGATAGCAAGTCAGTGCGCAATTTGGACTATTGGGTATCTTATTCTTATCTGGATACAGAGCGCGATTACCTTGATTTCCCAACATCATCAGCTCCTGGTTTTGCTTCTACTCACAAGTTCTCTGTAGTAGGCAAGAAATTCATCTCAGAGATTAAGTCGCAGCTTGGAGTCACTTATTCTTACAGCAGCCCCAGGGCTTACAATAATCCTAATAGCGAGGTTTTTAATAATGGGAGAACACCCGCCTATCAGGATTTGAGTATGAACATCTCTTACCTGCCCAAGCCTTTTCTGATCATTCATCTGTCAGTTACCAATTTGTTAGGCAGAGACAACATTTTTGGATACGACTTCAGTGAGACTCCTGATACTAACGGAAACTATTTGAGTCGGGCCATTCGTCAGCCTGCAAAACGATTTCTCTTTCTCGGTGTATTCTTTACCATTTCAAAAAATAAATCAATTAACCAATTACCCAATTTATAAACCCAACAATTATGAAAACTACTATGATAATTTTGTTCACTTTCTGTTCTGTTTCATTGTTTGCCAATGATAAATATGAGCAAGCGATGCAAACCAACATTCAATCCATTTACAAAGCACAAACAGCGGAGGAGATGCAGCAAAGTATCAACGCCTTTGAGCGCATTGGTGCTGCTGAGAAAAGTAAATGGGAACCTTTTTATTATGCATCATTTGGTTACATCATGATGTCAACACGGGAAGAAGATGGAATCAAAAAGGACGCGCTGTTGGATAAGGCAACAGAAGTGCTCAAGAATGCTTCTGCGCTTAAGGCGAACGATTCTGAGATCACAGCGCTCGAAGGTTTTATCTACATGATGCGCGTTACCGTAGATCCTGCAACAAGAGGACAACAATATTCAGGGTTGGCCATGCAAACTTTTGGAAAGGCACTTGGTCTTAATCCACAAAATCCAAGAGCGATGGCATTGATGGCGCAAATGGAATTGGGCACAGCGCAGTTTTTCAAATCATCAACTGCAAGTGCTTGTGAAAAAGCTTCTAATGCGATAGCTATGTTTGATGCTCCGCCATCAACTGACCCACTAGCACCACGATGGGGAAAGGAAACAGCAATGCAGGTAGCAAAACAGTGCAAATAAAATTGGACAAGGGTTGCCAGTACACTATTGAATAGATATTATACTATGGATTTTATTTCACTTATTACTTATACACATATTGGCGCTGGTATCATTTCATTGGTAGCAGCGCCAATAGCAATGATAGTGCTGAAAGGAGGGAAGGTACATCGGAAGGTGGGTGTGGTATTCTTTTGGGCAATGACATGGATATTTGTTTCTGCCGTTTTTTTATCAATCTATAAGTACATCCCCTTTTTGTTGATGATTGCTACCTTTAGTTACTATTCCGTTATTGTGGGCTACAGGAGCATTTATCAAAAGCATTTGAAGAAAAACATCAAATGGTACGATTGGTTTGCTTTGGTTGTATCAGGATTATTTAACATCGGTTTTATAATCTGGGGTGGATATCATGCCATAATGGATCAATTAGGTTTTTTTGCATATCTAAGTGTGATCTTTGGCACTGGAGGACTTACCATAGTATTTGGGCAAATAAAATTGTTTACCAGCCCTTCTGAAGATAAGTACAGTTGGTTATACAGTCATATTGGTAATATGACTGGTGGTTTTATCGCTTCGGTGACTGCTTTTTCAACTCAGGTCATGGTATTCATGCCTGGTGTTATCCAATGGTTATGGCCCTCAGTCATTGGGGTTCCTCTTATTTTTTTCTGGATTTCATCGTATCGTAGAAAGTTGGCTGGTTCTAGTCGGTTAACTGACCTTGTTGAGTTAAAAAGATAAAGTAACTTATCACCTTAATCAAAATTCATTGGAAAAGAAATCGATAAATGTAAAAGGGTATATCATCACTGCACTATGGCTGATAGCAGCAGGTATAGTGCTTACATTGATTACATATTCACCTGACAATAGAAAGTTATCCACCTTTCTTATAGTTGCTTCTTTTTCTTCCTTAATGTGGATATTCCTGTGGCTAGGAAATGCTATGGCCAGTGATTTGGTGGACAGAAGAATCGAATGGATTCAAGAGCCGGTGAAGCGATTTGTGGTGGGCATGCTTGTAATGGTCGTTTATACAGTAGTAGTCGCGTATGGTTTAGTTTGGATTTATAATGCTGCGTTTGGCCTGAACGTAGGTGATACCCGTACATTCCAATATACAACGCTCGTTGTCACCTTTATCATTTCTCTGTTTATGCATGGTCGAGGTTTCTTGAAAAGCTGGAAGCTGGCCGAAATTGAAATGGAAAAAGCCAAACAGGAAAGCATAAAGGCCAACTATGAGAGCCTAAAAAACCAAGTAAATCCTCACTTCTTATTCAATAGTTTGAATGCACTTACAAGTCTTGTTTATGAGGATCAGGATAAAGCAGCGAAATTTATCAAGCAACTGTCGGAGGTATATCGTTATGTTTTGGATTCGCGGAATAAAGAAGTAGTAACGTTGGAGGAAGAATTAAGCTTTATGAATTCGTATCTTTTTCTGCAACAAATCCGGTTTGGAGATAAGTTGAAAATTGAAAATAAATTAAAACCTATGAAGGGAAACGTGCCACCCTTGGCCCTTCAGATGCTTGTGGAAAATGCGATTAAGCATAATGAGGTATCGCAGGAGCACCCTCTTATAATCACGTTGCATGCTGATGGTTTAAATCTTTTTGTTTCCAATAACCTTCAATTGAAGTCGAGTCCCACCAGTGAGTCTGTGGGTG
>JBATLM010000161.1:0-3948 GCA_049289315.1 Cyclobacteriaceae bacterium | reverse complement strand
CAGTTCATCGCTGGGTTTGAAACCATCGACTCTTTAGATAGAGTCACTTCATGGCTCTATTCTGTTGCCAGGAATAAAATAATAGACAGGTACAGAAGAGATGCCTCCAGACCAAAGCGAACTGATTTCTCCTTTGCAAGCAGCTCAGACGAAGATGGGCCACTTACACTTCAGGAAATTTTGCCTGATTTGGATAACTCTCCGGAGTCAGTGCTGTTGAAAGAGGCGATTTGGGATGAGATCACTGAAGCTTTAAGTGAATTGCCGAAGGCGCAGAGGGAGATTTTTATTCAGAACGAAATCGAGGAGAGAAGCTTTAGAGAACTTGCTGAAGAGGAAGGAGTCTCTATTAATACGTTGCTGTCGAGAAAGCGATATGCCATCATGGGTTTGCGCAAACGCCTTCAACGTTTTTACGATGATGTAATGTCAAATGATTGATGATATAAGGTTTAATCAGAAGTTGATAAAAAATTAATATTTAAAAATATGAAACGAGGAAGTTGGATTTTGAAAGCAGTGCTGCTGGGAATAATTGCAATTGGTGTGTTAGGCTTAGTGACTCAGCTGTTATGGAATTGGCTGGTGCCGGCACTTTTTGGAGCACCAATGATTACCATATGGCAGGCACTGGGATTGTTACTCCTTACCAAAATTTTGTTATGGCCTATTGGGAAACGCCATTACAAAGGGCAAAGTGGCGTGTACTGGAAACAGAAGTGGAATGGCATGACGGATGAAGAAAAAGCCGTTTTTCGCAAAAAAATGAAAGAAAAGTGTGGGTGGGGCAGCCCGTTTCAACAGTCAAAACCTACTGATCAAGGAGAAAGACCAGAGATTACAATAAAATAATCATTTCTCTCCAACCAAATCAGTTGCTCTTCGTATAACACCACAGAAAACAATGGAAACTTTGGACGGGACTAAAGTTTCCATAGTTTTGCGCCTGATATGGAAGAGTTAGATACAAAAAGTAAGATTTTAAATGGAACAGCTGAGCTTTTCGTCCGCTACGGTATCCGCAGCGTTTCGATGGACAACATTGCCAATCACCTGGGGATCTCCAAAAAAACAATATATCAGTACTTCAAAGATAAGGATGAGATGGTGTTTTCAGTTACGGAGGCCTATGTGCTACGCGACAGAGAGCAGCTGGATGAAGTGGCCAGCAATGCGAAAAACGCAATAGAAGAGTTGGTTGGCCTTTCAGGATGCCTTAGAGAAAACTTCAGGGATATGAATCCTTCCCTTTTATTCGACTTGCAGAAGTACCACCACAAAGCATGGAATGTGTGGTTAGATTTTAAGAACAAGTTTATAAGAGAGCAGATCGAGCGTTCTATTCGTCAGGGCAAAGAGGAGGGTTATTTTAGACCCGAATTGGATACGAAAATTTTAGCCATAATGAGATTGGAAACCATCCAATTTCCATTTGACCCAATTCTTTTTCCGAAAAACGACTATCCACTGGTAAACGTGCAGACACAACTTTTCGATCATTTCATACATGGTCTTTTTACCGATAAAGGGAAAAAGCTTTATGAAAAGACCAAGAAGAAATTAATGACAAAGGAAAATTCAACAATTCAAATATGAGTCGGTTTTATATACTAACTATTTTATCAATACTGTTTATCTCAGGTGGGGCGTTTGCTCAGGAGGGTGAATCTAAATCATTTACGCTTGACCAGTGTATTGAATATGCATTAAGTAACTCTTATGATATTTCTAATGCTAAGATTGAGGAGCAAATTGCAGTGGCAAAAGTAAAGGAGACAATAGGCATTGGACTTCCTCAGATATCAGGGTCGGCCGGTGTTACTCACAACCAAAAATTATCGCGTTTCTTCACCACCTACGATCCCAACGGTGGATTCATTGATTTAAGTGGAGTACCCGGAATACAGCCTGGTAATGTGGTGGCCGCTCAAAACTTCTTTCAGTTGAAAAGTGCTGGAACAGCCTCCTTATCTGTAGATCAAATCATTTTTAATGGAAGCTATCTAGTTGGTCTTCAGGCGGCTAATGCCTACAAAGAACTCTCTATCAAAACGACAAATCAAACCAATGAGCAAGTTGTGGAGCAGGTGACCAAGGCCTATTACTCTGTGTTGGTCAATAGAGAAAGGATGAAGCTTTTTGATAATAATATCAATAGGGTGGACTCATTGTTGATTACAACCAAAGCAATGTATGAGAATGGGTTTGCAGAAAGCATAGATGTAGACAGGATTCAGGTTAACCTCAACAACCTCAAAACTGAGAAATCGAAGTTCGAAAAACTACAGCTATTAAGCCTTGAGCTTTTGAAGTTTCAAATGAACTATCCATTTGGTCAATCCATGGAGGTGGTAGGTGAGTTGAATGAGGAAGTTGTCAATGTGAACCTTGATGAGTACCTAAGAGATTGGGACTATAAGGGAAGGGCTGATTACCAGGTGTTGGAAACCAATTGGAAGTTGCAGAACCTGAACATAAAGAACAAATACGCTGAGGCACTACCTAGTCTTTCTGCCAATGCTAATTTGGGCTACTCTACACAGTCACCTGACATCGGTGGTCTGTTTAAAACCAATAGTGGGTTTTCGGACAATGGGGCTATAGGGCCCGACAGCTGGTATTCGTTTAGTTCATTCGGGATAAACCTTAACATTCCATTGTTTTCTGGTCTGCAGCGCACCTACAAAGTGCAACAAGAAAAACTTGAACTGAAGAAGATTGAAAACGGATTCAAGTCTCTGGAGAAAGGAATCGACCTGGAGATTAAGCAAGCCACTACTAACTATCAGAATAGCATCGAGGCATTAAGGGCTCAGGAAGAAAACATGGGTCTAGCCGAGAATGTGGCAAGGGTTACTAAGATTAAATACGAGCAAGGTGTTGGGTCAAATTTGGAGGTTGTTGATGCCGAATCGTCCTTAAGAGAAACCCAAATAAATTATTACAACTCATTGTTTGATGCATCTATTGCCAAAACTGATTTGGACAAAGCATTCGGCAAATTATTAGACAAAAAATGAAATACCAACCATACATGAAGACACAATACCTATTTCCAATAATTCTTTTGATCGTTGCGGCATGTGGCGGATCGGAAGGTGATAAGAATCTTGAAGCGAAGAAAGCGGAGTTGGATAAAGCTCGTGCTCAATTGCAAGAAGTGAAGGGCACGATTACTGAACTTGAAAAGGAAATCAGTGAATTGGATCCTGAGTTTGCCAGACAAAACACCAAAGCTATTCTGGTTTCCACTTTTGTGGCTGAGAAAAAACCTTTTGAGCACAAGGTAGAAGTGAGAGGGTCAGTGGAGTCCAGAAGGAATGTGTTCCTAAGTGCACAAACAGGTGGAGAGATTAAGCGCATTAACGTGCAGGAGGGGCAACGAGTATCTCAAGGACAAACTCTTATTGAATTGGATGCTGATGTGGTTCGCAGGTCAATTGCTGAATTAAAAACTTCTTTAGAGTTGGCCACTACAGTTTATGAAAAGCAATCGAAACTATGGGAGCAGAAGATAGGTACAGAAGTGCAGTACCTACAAGCCAAGAATAACAAGGAATCTCTTGAGAACAAGCTGTCAACCACATATGCCCAGTTGAACCTGGCGATGATAAAAGCACCTTTCGCTGGAACAGTGGATCAGTTGCCTGCACGCGTAGGTGAGATGGCCGGCCCGGGTGTACAGTTGATTAGGATAGTGAGCACAGATGAGATGTACCTGAAAACAGATGTTTCAGAACGCTTCATTGGCCGCTTCAAAGCTGGCGACAAAGTGGATATATTTTTCCCATTGATTGATAAAACAGTTTCTACAGTAATCTCATCTGTAGGTCAGGTGATTAACGAAGAGAACAGAACTTTCGAAGTGGAGGCCAAGTTGCCCAAGGTGAACTTTGTAGTAAAGCCGAATCAGGTGGTGATACTTCAATTGCTTGACTATGTGAATGA
>JBATLM010000160.1:0-37736 GCA_049289315.1 Cyclobacteriaceae bacterium | reverse complement strand
AAAGCATACCCAACAAAAGGGCCGCCCATCGAAAAGTTATTTGCTCTCCAGAGTCCTCTCATCTCCACAGCATAGTTGCCACTTAAGCTCACTTCTTTAGTTGTTACCGGAATAAATGGAATAGTAGTTTCAGTAATTAAATATGAATTAGCAACTTCGGGATCTTCAAACAAATATTTTTTGCAAAACTCGTCCCTTAAAGCAATGAGATTTTCCTTTTTGAATTGATCTTCTGAATAATAAGGTGTAGAAGCTATGAATATGTCTTTGTCATCTGAGGTGTTGATTTGACGCATCCATAGAAATTCTTTATTGTTGATAACAAGTTTATAACCAAAAGGAATTCTAATATCACATTCCATATTCTTTTGAAGCCAATCACTTACACCTGTTATCCTTCCTGATTTATATAAAGAAACACTTAAGCGTTCTTTTTCTTTTCGGTTGAAGTGATCAATTAAATGATGTCCTTTGGTTCGGATGTTATTAAGCAATTCTTCCTCTGTGTTGCCAAATAAATACATCACCTCTTGTCCTTTCGCATATATATCTGGCATAGTAAGCACATAGGCACTTGGGTCTGTCTTTATCTTTTGCAGAGATTCTGGCGTGAAGTTTCGCTTTAGTAAATTTGACCCTGCAGCTCGGCTGTCAAGTGTCACGGCAAAAATAAGATTACGCCTTTGCTCAAGAACAAAATTCAACTTACGAGGATCAATCCATCTCATCCTAAATATGGATTCAGTTCTAGGGAGACCTTCCATTTCAATTCGAAACAAGGAGTCCAATGTGTTGCCTAATGGTCCGTTCCATTGCGTAGAATCCATTACTAAATACATGTCTCCGGTGAGACCAGATGCTGGAGGTAGACTCCCTTTATCATCACCACATGACCAAAACAACACAATGATGAACCCGCTAAACAGTACCCTTTTCATGAACATATTTTAATACATAGGTCTAATTCGTAACTTTTTAAAAGTCACAATTTTCAAGATGGGAAGATACCATTTTCAAATTTTAATGAAAGGGATCATACACAGATGGTGTGTTCCATGCTGTTAAAATTCAACGAGTTAGCCGATAATTAGTTTTTGACCAGGCTGTAATTTCGTTGATTTAAGATTATTTAAAGTTTTAATTTTTTCAATTGTCAGTCCCTCGAATTTTCTTGAAATATCCCATAAGGTGTCTCCAGGCTGTACCGTATATATTTTGGTGTCAGGCGAAAATATAACCTCTTTGGCTTTGGCGACTTGCTGAGTGCTCGCTACTGCGGTAGGAGTGTAATTACCATTTGAAGGTAACACCCATATCTTTAACCGCTGATCAATTCTAATTATATTGCTACTTAGGTTGTTCCAATTTTTTATATCGCCTACACGTACATGATGTCGCTCAGCAATTTTTCCTAAAACGTCACCTGATCGAACGCGATAAGTAACTAGTTCCCGTCCGTAAGTACTTCCTAATGTATTTTTTGCAAGGGCTTCCAATTCTTCTTTTCCTACGCGTGATGCTGAATCAAGAATTGAAATTCTGTCGAGTAGGAGGTTTTCTTTCGCTGTAAGCGGAATCCGAAGGACATATTGTCTACCTGTTTCTGGTATGGCCTTACGCAATACCGATGGATTGAGCTTAACAAGGTCTTCCATGTTTGCACCTGTAAGGTTGGCAAACGTTTCGAAATGAAGAAAATGGTTAACTGATATGGTGTCGTGAAGAACAAGAGGTTGCTCTGGTGTTTCAAAAAGATTGTGTTCTTTTGAATAGTTGAGGGTATACATAATAGCAATAAACTGTGGAAGGTACGATCGTGTTTCTCTTGGCAAGTATTGAAATACTTCCCAGAAATCTTTTTTGTATCCTGACCGTCTAATTGCTTTTCTCACATTTCCTGGCCCGGAATTATAAGCCGCCAAAGCAAGTTCCCAATCGTTGAACATGCCATAAAGTTGGGCGAGGTATTTACAAGCTGCCTCTGTAGATTTTTCAGGGTCCATCCTGTCATCAACATACCAATCGTTGTACAACCCAAAATGTCTTCCGGTCGCTGGCATAAATTGCCACAAGCCAACAGCACGCGCCCTGGACACAGCTCGTGGATTAAGGCCAGACTCAACAATGGCTAAATACTTCAACTCATCAGGAAGGCCATATTTAGCAAGGTATTTTTCAAAGAGTGGAAAGTATAAATCTTTTCTACTTAACACCATACGGGTATAATCCCTGTCTTTAATAGTGAAGTAGTTAATAAAGGCGTGAATGCGGTCATTGTACATCAGCCGGATGTCTCCTTGAATGCAGCTTAAACGGTCGGCAACAAGTTCGGGAGATTCGCTTGCCGGAATGAAGAAAGGATCAATAATTTCTGTTAAATCAATTTCAATAGAGTCAATGGAAAAGGCAGCGTCCAATTCAGCGTTGAGGAGCGAATCTAAATTGAAATCCTGAGCGAAAATGGGCTGTGAAAAAATAAGAGTCAGCGCAAAAGAAAAGAATATTTTCACGGGTTTATTATTTAATATCTACTCTTAATAAGAAGAAGAATATTCGAAGTTCATCAATTCTTTTGAGAATTGAAAAAGCCTGGATTCATCAAAATCGTTGGCAACTACCTGAAGGCCTATAGGAAGCCCCTCTTCATCATTGCCACAAGGCACGGATAACGCAGGGACACCAGCTACATTAGCATGAACGGAAAATAAATCGGCCAGGTACATGGCGATGGGGTCTTCCGTATTTTCGCCTAGTTTGAAAGCTGTGGTGGGCGTTGTGGGCATGATGATAAAATCATATTGCTCAAAAATCTCTTTGGTTTTTTTTCTAATCAGGTTGCGTACTTTTTGTGCCTTGGTGTAGTAGGCATCATAGTAACTTGCACTAAGTACAAATGTCCCAAGCAGTATTCTTCTCTGCACTTCCTTTCCAAATCCTTCTGCTCTTGTTTTTTTGTATAACGATTCGAGGTCTTTTGTATTGTTGCTCCGATAGCCATAACGGACGCCATCATATCTTGATAGATTTGAACTTGCCTCTGCCGTTGCTAAGATATAATAGGTGGGAAGCGCATATTCCAGTAACGGAAAGTCAATGCCATCAACTGCATGCCCTGCTGAAGTGAGTTGCTCAATTTTATTTTGAAGTTCTTTTTTAATTGCTGGTTGCAATACTCCAGAGTGCATGGCCTCATTGAGGTAAGCAACCTTATATTTCTGAGGTTTGTAATCTGATAAATCTTTTGAATAAGATGGGACTTCCTGCTGAGACACAGTGCTATCCATTTCATCTTTGCCTGCAACTACTTCCAGCACCAATGCGATATCTTCAATATTTTTTGAAAAGATGCCAACGCAATCAAAAGAAGAGCCGTAAGCGATCAATCCATACCTGGAAATTCTAGAATAGGTAGGCTTTAGCCCGATAACACCACAAAATGCGGCTGGTTGCCTCACTGATCCACCAGTATCCGACCCAATAGAAACCTGACACATATCAGAAGCAACTGCAACTGCCGATGCCCCAGAGGAGCCACCCGGCACCCGCGACTCATCTACACTGTTGAGTGTTGCACCAAAGGCTGAGTTTTCATTGGAAGAGCCCATTGCAAATTCATCACAATTTTGTCTTCCAATAATGATGGCGTCTTCATCCAACAATCGCTGCACAATTGTGGCATTGTACTGGGCAACGAAACCATTTAGAATTTTGCTGCTTGCTTGAAGGGGATGATCTTTGTGAGATAATACATCCTTAAGACCAACAACGAGACCAGCCAACTTTCCAGCAGCGCCAGCTTTAATTTTTTGGTCTACTTCGGATGCTTTTTTGAGCGCTTCTTTCTCATACACACTCAAAAAAACATTGAGGTGTGCTTTTTTCTTAATTACAGATAGGTGATGTTGAACCCTGTCTACGCAGGAAGTTTTATTTAGATGAAGTGCTTGTTGAAATTCCGAGAAACGAGAATCGTTTTCAAAACTACTTACTTCCTTCATCTATTTTCGCTTCCTTACCGGCATCGTCAACTTCTTTCTTCACGTCTTTTACCGCATCCTTAAATTCGCGAATACCTTTTCCAAGGCCCTTTGCGAAATCAGGAATTTTTTTAGCGCCAAAAAACACCAAAACAAAAAGTCCGATGATCACCCACTCGCCCATTCCGGGCATACCAAACAAAAGAATAGCATTCATATGCATTATTTTTAGGACTGTAAAGATAGTCAATTATTGATCTAACGTAAAAATACCGTTTGGAAGCACTTCTTTGTACGTTTTTCTCGATTTATATATAACTGGTGTAAATGATCAGTTTTTGAGCCATTGCTCGGGGTCAACTGGGGCAGTATTCTTCCTGATTTGAAATCTTAGCTCCGAAATTCCGTCTGCATTTGTCAAAACCTGGCCTATTTCCTGGTTGGTATTCACTTTTTGGCCTTTGTTGACGGAGACATCTTTTAAACCAGAGTATACGGTGAAATAATCACCGTGGCTTATAATCACTGAATTGCCAATGGAGGGTATAAACGCGACAGCACGTACTTCACCTTCAAAGATGGCTTTTACTTTTTCGTTTTGCTTGGTTTGAATATTTATCCCATCGTTTTGTAGAATTATTCTTTTCAGCACCGGATGGTTTTGTCTGCCGAATTTTTGAGAAATAAAACCGGATGCAGGCCAGGTAAACTTTGATTTATTGCCTTCGAATGTAGTGGACATGGCTACAACGGCTTCAACCTTTTTGGTACTTTTAGAGGTCTCAGCTTCCCTAGCTGCTCGCGCAAGCTCTTCTTTAATAATGTCACTGATCAATTTGTCAAGTTCAGCTATTGCCTTTTTGGTTTGGTCAAGCTCGGTCTTGAGCTGTTTTTCTTGTTTTTCAAGGCTTTTTACTAGGGTATTCTGTTTTTGTTTTAAACTGGCCAATTGATGATTTTCTTTTAGCTGGTCAGACAAGAGTGCGCTCTTCTCATCTTTAATATTTTGAGTTTCTTTTACTTGATCTGATAAAATAGTTTGAACACGAGTAATTACTTCAGCCTGATCTTTTCGGGCAGCACTGTATTGCTCCATATATTTAAGTCGCATTAGTAACTGATCGAATGAAGTGGAGGAGAAGAGGAACATCAATTTGTTGAGCTTACCACTTGCTTTCTGGGAAGAGAAAAGCATAGCCGCATATTCATTCTTAAGATTAGTAAGGTCATCTTCAAGGGCTGATATAATTTCAGATTTCTGGTTGATATCCGAGTTTAATAATGAAATCTCATTTTGAATGGACTTTATTAATGACTCTTGTTGCCGCACACGTTGATTCACGGCAGCCAGCTCACCTAAAGAATTCTTTTTCTGTTTACCAGTTTCAGTGAGAATCCGTTCGGTCTCTTCTATTTTTTTTAAATTCTCTTGTTTTTCCTTTTGCAGTTGCGACTTGGACTTCTGAGCGAATGCTCCAAAAGAGATTAAAAAAATTAGAGAGACGATAAATATTGTCCGCTTATCTCTTAGCATACTTCCGTGGGATATTGAATGGGAATCTCAGTTCCCTGTCGCCCACCTCGGCTTTGTTATATTCAAAAGTAATGATGTTGTTCAAAACACCAGCTGGTGTTTTATAAAAAAGGTTGATCACTCCTGTATAGGGGAATATTCTGTCTTCAACTGTTTGGAAATTAGTATAATTAAGAGTGAGGGCATTTTTTGTGTCTTCTTCTGTCAATTCTACTTTTTCAATTTTTGAAAGCGAGGCGTTGATGTAATTTTTAACCAACACCGAGCCATTTCTTTGTGTGAGAAGATCATAAGTAGCCTCTCGTACAACTTTGTCCCGGTCGCTGCGCGGCTGAATGAGGTTGCCTAAAAAAGCTGCTTGGATAACGCGGTAGTCCACTTTGAAATTAAACCGTTTTGATAATTCCTCATAATCAAAAACGTAATATTCTTTATCTACAGTACTTACTATGGTAAGTGAGTCGTGGTTGATTAGTGCTTTGCCTCCTTGCAAGCCAATGACAGAGAAAGTCATCCATATTACGCTGTCTTTTCTTACTCTTATGGTGGCCTTTACTTCCCTTTCTTTTTTTCCATCATTGTAATTCAGTCTTGCTTTTCCATGGAAATACTCAAAATCGATTTCCTGTATAGCAAGAGTTTCAGATAATTCTCCCGTGGTTAGCGGGGTAATTCTTTTACTGCACGCCTGAAAAAGTAGGGGTAATACCAATAAAAGAATGAGGGCCCTTTTCTGCATGTGAAGGTCTAATAGCTAAAAAATAATAATAATAGAGCCTAAAATAATCAATACAGTCTTCTATTGGCGATTTTTTTATCGATTAGTTCGTTTGTATTGTCGAAAGACTTAGCCTTCTCCCACTGTTTTACAGCTTCTTCTACATTTCCCAGCTTGAATAATATATCCCCATAGTGCTCATAGAAGGTTGAATTGGTTGGATTTGATTCAATAACCTTCTCTATTACTTTTCTGGCATCCTTGTACTTTGCCCTTGTGAAGAGTACCCAGGCATAGGTATCAAGGTATGAGTTGTTGGTAGGATTATTTTTAGCCACCATTGCTGCCATTCTCTCAGCCTTCTCCAGAAATTCATTGCGAAGGGCAAGGTAGTAACTGTAATTATTTAAGATCAGGTAGTTGTTGGGGTTGAATTCCAACGCAGCATCATACGACTCATCTGATTTTTTATAATTCTTGAGTGTATTATAGATATCGCCAAGAAGGCCATTGATCTCACTAATCATACCCTCATTAGAGGACGACAGTCTTTTTGCTTGTTCAAGCGAATAAGCTGCTTCTTTATTATTGTTTACACGTGAGTGAGCGAAACCATTGAAGTAATAGAGCATGGCTTGGTTCGGAAAAATTTCCAACCCTAGTTCACTATGAACTATGATGCTATCAAATTCACTATCCTGTGATTCTAGAAAAAGCAAATTTTGCCATGCATCGAAACTCGTAGACCCTTTTTGAATCGCTGTAAGGTATTCGTTCTTGGCTTCCTTATTTTTTTCAAGCCCCAGGTATAAATCTCCCCCAACGATATGAACATTAGGTTCGTCTGTGTAGGTTTTTTTAAGTTGATTGTAAAGATCGAAGGTGAAAGCCTGTAAGGCAGGATCTATATTACCTGCGGCCTTTTGTTGACCCAGTGTAGCAGCATAGGTGCTCACCACAATTATTTTACTGCTTACATCTACATTGGGATCGCTAAATACCTCCGACAGATATTTTTTCGCTTTTTCTTCTTCGTTATTGTCTCGATAGAAACCAGCCAACAGCATTTTTGCATTCCCCGCATCTGGGTGGGAAGAGATAAAGCGCTCAACTACTTCGATGGCTTTAGCCAATTGATTTTGTCTCGAAAGCAACTCTGCAAAATTCATGGCATAACTTTCTTCATCAGGAAAGGCCTCGAGTAATTTTTCACCTTCGTGAATGGCTTCTTTTATTTTTCCTTGCTCAAAATAGATGCCCTGCTTATTTAACGAAGATATCTCGTTTACGCCCATTAAAGATTCCGCTTTATCCAATGCTTTTATGGCCTCGTCATTTTTGTTATCGTATTGGTAGATAGCAGCCAACTGATAAAGGTATTCCTCTGTACCTTTCACTTCCTTCATCATGGTTTCCAAAAGTTGTGCAGCCTTGGAAAAATTGGTGAGGTTGGAGTGTATCGAAGAGGCGAGCAAATAGAAATACTTGTTTTTGCTATCCAATTTCACTGCGACATCTATGCTCGCGGAAGCTTTTATTAAATCTTCTTCCTTATTGCTCTTGGAAAGAATCTCGGCAATTTTGTAATGAACTGTTCCGTTTTCTGGATTGAGTTCACTTACGCGCTGAAAATAAAGTAGGGCCTTGGCATAATCTTCGAGAATGAAATGTTTTTCAGCCTCAATAAAATAAAACTCAGCTTCCCGAAGCTGCGCCTCAGAGGGCACTCCAATGCTTCCCTTTTTTCTTTTATCCTTCTGCGCATATGAAATTGTGGAAGTACCCACCAAAGCGGTTAATAGAATGAGGATAATTACTGAGTAATGCTTATTGGCCAATGTAAAGATGATTAATTCGTGCTGTAGTCTCCCAGGCTGAGGTCTTCCGACTTTCCTTCAAAATTAACGAAATTACCCAACATGCTATTGTCTAATACGGCATTGTGGATCGAACAGTTCTTCTGAATGATCGAATTTTTTATACGTGAGTCCCCTATAATGGTGTAGTCCCCAATAGATACATGCGGACCTATTACTGAATTTTCAATGACCACTCCTTCTCCAATAAAACATGGGGGGATGATGACAGAATTCGACTGCTTCAAAGTGGGGGCGATGAGTGGTTGGTTTTTGATGAATTCAAGATACCTTTTGTTGGTTGCCACCATTGCATTCTTGTTGCCACAATCGAGCCATTCTTCAACCTGACCAGGGATGAATTTTGCTCCAGCTTTTTTCATGCGTTCGAGGGCAGTTGTAAACTGGTATTCCCCCTTTTCCTTGATATCGTTATCAATCAGGTATTGCATTTCTTTTTGAAGGAGATCGCCATCTTTGAAATAATAGATACCAATGATGGCCAGATCAGAAACAAACTCAGTTGGTTTTCTACGAGTTCAATGATTTCATTTTTATCATTGAGTTTGACTACGCCAAATTGAGAAGGGTCATCTACCTGCTGTACCCAAATGATTCCGTCACGCGAAGTGTCTAGAACAAAATTTGTTCTGAAAAGTGTATCAGCGAAAGCGACAATCACTTTGCCAGTAATTACTTCTTTTGCAAATAATAATGCATGTGATATGCCCAGTGCCTCTTCTTGATAAAATATTCTCCCTGAGGCACCGACTACCTTGGCTACCTGAATTAAATCTTCCTCTACTTGCTTTCCAAAACTTGGTTGAAGAATGAACCCGATTACATCAATTTTTTCTGGACACACTTTAGCGATATCTTCTACCAGTCTGTGCACGATAGGTTTTCCGGCAATGGGCAGTAAAGGTTTGGCAGTAGTAAGGGTGTGAGGGCGAAGTCTTTTGCCGATGCCAGCCATCGGTATAATAATGTTCATGGATGAGAAGGTTTAAGCTAATTGTTGATTGTTAATTTTTTTCTTTCAAAAAAGTAAACAACGATGACATAGATCAACATGAGGCTTGCATGAAACCAGGTGGACATACTTTGGCTGTCGATCGAGACGATGCTTGATAGGTAGATAAGGGCCACAGCAAATAAGATGTACCCAAATCCTGCAATCACATTGTAGGGGATGGGATAATACTTTTGTCCTAAGATATAACAAGCAATTGCCATACTGAAATAACAAGCGAGTGAAGCCCAGCTGCTCCCGACATAACCCCATATTGGGATGAGTGCAAAGTTGAGTGCAATAGTAAGAATGGCTCCTCCCACTGTTATTAACGTTCCGTAATAGGTCTTATCTGTCAATTTGAACCAAACAGAAAAATTATAATACACACCTAAGAACAAGTAGCCCGCAAGAAGTATGGGCACCGTAACGAGACCTTCATAGTAAGCTTCTCCACCCACAAGGAATTTAAGCAGGTCAATGTTGATGGTAACAGCCAGTAAAATGAAACTGGTTACGATTACAAAGAAATGATTGACTTTGGCGAATAACGCGGGTGAGTTTTTGTCTTTGGCATTTGAAAAGAAGAAAGGCTCTGCGGCAAAACGGAACGCCTGGATAGCAAGATTCATGATCACTGCGTATTTGTAAGCAGCGGAGAAAACACCAATAGCGTACATAGAACTTTTTCCATCATAAAAGTTTTCCGGAAGCCACCATTCCAAAGTCCACCGGCTAAACATTTCGTTGGTCATTCCGGCAAGGCCAGTCAGCATCACCGGATAGGCATACTTAAACATGGAAGCGAAAATTTCCTTATCAATTTTAGGTCGCCATGATGCCAGTATTTTGATAAAGAAGAGAATGTAGAAAGCATTGGCGACAAGATTGGCCAGGAAGACATACTCAATACCATATTTACTCTCGGTGGCTGCAGCTTCGGTCAGCCTTTTAATATCAAAGGATATTTCGCCTTGTACCAACCAATCGGCAATCACAAAAAAGTAAATATTGAGACCAATAAGAATCAATACGTTTACTATTCGGGCGAAAGCAAATTTTAATGGTTTTTTCTCTAAGCGCAGTCTTGCAAAAGGTAAAGCCACTACACCATCAATGAACATAATGATAGCGAGCCAGATGATATAGTGCTCCTTGCCAGCTATGGATAAGCTGGCTGCTATTGGATTGGCAAACAAGATGAATAGGCCAGACAAGGCTAGGCTTAAAACAACTACGGTTGTTTGAGCAATGTTGAAAATCTTTTTAGGATCATTTCCTTCTTTAGTGGCAAAGCGGAAATAGGCAGTTTCCATCCCAAAAGTGTATACAATATTGAGAAAGGCCACGAAGACGTAGAGATAACTGACTACACCGTAATCCTCTGGGTTGAATACCCGCGTATGGAGTGGAAACAACAAGAAATTGAGGAATCGGGGGACGATGCTCCCTAATCCGTACAATGCCGTTTCGCCTGCTAGTTTAGAAATCTTACTCAATCCGCAAATATCAACTTAAAGCTCTTAAAAATGAGGAATTCAAGTGTTTAAACCTGTCTGTACGGACTTTTCTTTAGATGGAGGTGAATGCTGCGGAAGCAGCGTAGCGAAATTTATTCTTTCTCAGAATGAGCTCTTTTTGGGCTTCAATTCTTGAATTGGGAATTTACCTTACACCGTTGATACAATTTTTAGCTTAAAATGAACGATTTTACTTCGAATTAAACACATTTGCACCTAAATATTACATTGGCACACTTATGGCGTATTCCTAGTCATATGAAGTCAATGATAGTAATGTGCTCAACTCAACAAATGAAAAATAATCTCTCATCCTTACGATTCCTTTTGGCATTTGCCTTTTTTGCTCTTACAATCACTTTATCGAATGCGCAGAAGACCTGTACCTCCAATCCGACCACTATTAGTAGCAATATCAACTTTGGGTCTATCACATGGACGGCAAGTGGTGGAGCTACAGTTACGGAGTGTAACAATATGGCTGACGGAGTTTCATCATTTACAGGAGATGTTATAGTTGATCTGGCCAATAACAAGAAGATAACTCTTACTAATGATGTTACCATCAACGGAGACTTTCCTATTTCAGGTGGTAATGGATCAACCCTCAGCGTTAATGGAGGGTATACTTTGCATGTTACTGGTGATCTTGGAGATTCTGGCAATAATGGAGTTGCTTATGAAGTAGTGACTGCTACAGATAAGATCACAGTAGATGGAACCTTATACGGGAAAAATAATAATGCATTTACTGGTAGCGGATCAATTTCAGGCGGAACCTTAAATGTAAAGAATGGTTCGAGTTGTGGTTCCCCTTGTCCAGTTGCGGGTGGGTTTAGTAACTGTGCCGCTGGTGATGCTTTTTGTACTAATAATTCTGTTTTGCCAGTTTCACTCATTTCGTTTTCCGCAAAAATCGATGGTAATTTGGTGACCCTTAACTGGGCTACCGCATCGGAGCTTAACTTTGATTATTTTTCTGTTGAACGATCTACTGATGCTGTTTCATTCATCGAAATCGGTCAGGTTGTGGGTCATGGAACTACGGATGAAAGACATGACTATTTATTTGAAGATATCAATCCGTTGAATCAAAAACTTTATTATCGATTAAAAACGGTTGACTTTGATGGCTATGAAGAATATTTCAACATTGCTTCTGTTGATTTTGGAGGAACCAAACAAGTAAGTGTTTATCCCAATCCGGTCGTTGGAGGATCTATTAATATCCAATTAAATTTTTCACCGGAGTCAGGTACCCAAATACAAATTTTGGATATGGTAGGTGTAGAAAAATTGAGACAATTTGGCAATGGCAATGAAACACAATTCTCAATACCTTTTACTCTGGACCCTGGCGCATATATTATCCGTATTCAATCCGGTGACTTCAATTCGGTAGACCGAATCTTAGTTAAGTAATATTTGTGGTAGAAAGAAGTGTTGCTTCTTCATTTTCTTTTAAAAACTTTTTGCTGAAATTCATCTTAATCAGTACTAAAACAGGCATTTCAACTCTTAGGGAATAGCATTAGGAGCCATTGCAAGCGTATAACTTTATTTAGTAAGGGTATAATGTTGTAAATTGAGCAAGGACTTATCTAATGATTAAACGGTTACTATTTATTCCTATAGCCTTATTGTTTGGCTTTAATGCTTTTGGGCAATTAAGAACACTTGCGTCTGATGGCAATTGGTCTAATACCGGCAGTTGGACGGGCGGGCTTATTGCAGACACGCCAGCAGAAGATGTAACGATGAACAACAATGTTGATGTAACGATATTGAATACGGAGTCATTTACAATAGGTGATCTATCAGCCAATAACAACAATTCCATCACAATAAATGCTGGTGGAGCGCTCACCTTAAGCCCTGGAAACTTCCTGACGGCAGGCAACAATACAACAATAACGGTATCAGGAACTTTTACGGTAAATGGAGATTTTCAAGTGAATAATAATGTTGACCTCATTATCACAGGGACGATGATTGTGCTCGGTAATATTGACATGGGTAACAATGGCGACCTTGATGTGGATGGTTCTTTGAGTGTTGGTGGTAATTTTACCGGGGGTAACAACACCCATGTAACTGTCGATGGAACAATTAATGTAGATGGCAATATTAGTGTTGGAAATGGGTCTACTTTGGACGGTACTGGCGTTTTTAATGTTGGTGGTGCTTGTACTGACGGCAGTTCTAGTTTTTGTGAGGATGGACAACTGCCTGTTCAGTTAATCTTTTTTAAGGCATTGGTAAATGGGGATGGGGTAGATTTAAATTGGGCCACCGCCTCTGAATTAAATTTCGATTACTTTAGTGTTGAGCATTCCACTTCCGGGGAGATGTATACAACTTTAGCTGAAATAACAGGGAGTGGGAATAGCCTTAGCCGAAAAGAATATTTCTATCGTGATTTTAATCCCTCTTCTGGTGTTAATTATTATAGGGTAAAGTCGACCGACTATGATGGGTACACAGAGTACTTTAATATTGAACGAATAATGTTTGATGGAATCAATAGCATTCAGGTATATCCTAATCCTGCAAGGGCTGGCCAGCCTATTAACATCCGAACAGGCGGGCAGTCATTGCAAAGTGGAGTTGGGGTTGTTTACGATTTAATGGGGCGTACTGTACAGCACTTCTCTTTCACAGGAAAAGAGAGCATATTGGATTTGAACGGGGCGGTACCTGGTGTTTACTTGGTTAAAATTAATATTGGATTGTCACAATTTACCGCGCGCTTTATTATCCAGTAGTTACTTCAGGTTATCCAATATATCCTTCGTCATTTCTTCCAGACCAAATTCGTGCTTCCATCCCCAATCTGTACGGGCGCGTGTGTCATCAATTGACTTCGGCCATGAGTCTGCAATGGCCTGCCTGGAATCAGGTTTGTAAGTAATACTAAAATCAGGAATATGATTTTTTATGGATGAAGCAATTTGAGTGGGACAAAAACTCATAGAAGAGATATTGTAGCTGGATCTGATTTTTACTTTTTCAGCAGGTGCCTCCATCAGGTCGATAGTAGCCTTCACCGCATCACTCATATACATCATCGGTAGATAAGTGTCTGCCGATAAAAAACATTCGTACTTTTTCTCAGCAATGGCTTTAAAATAAATATCCACAGCATAATCTGTAGTGCCACCTCCCGGTTGTGTTTTGTATCCGATTAAGCCAGGATAGCGCAAGCTGCGTACATCTACTCCATATCTGCGGAAAAAGTATTCGCACCAGCGTTCTCCTGCCAATTTTGTAATACCATACACTGTAGTAGGATCCATGATCGTGTCCTGCGGTGTGTTGTCCCTTGGAGTTGTAGGGCCAAAAGCGGCTATAGAACTTGGCCAGTATACCTTGTCGAGCTTTAGCTCCTGCGCGGCCTCTAAGACATAAAGTAAACTCTCCATATTGAGCTTCCAGGCCCATCGGGGATCTTGTTCGCCAGTAGCCGAAAGCAAAGCGGCAAGATGATATACCTGAGTAATTTCGTTGGTTTTGATCAATTCAAAAAGCTTGTCCTTTTGCATGACATCCAGCTTTTCGAAACGCCCCTCTTTTAGAATGCCCTGAGGGTCTTTAATATCTGATGAAATAACATTGTCTATACCGTGTAGAGACCATAAACCCTGCGTTAATTCAGAACCTAACTGCCCTCCGGCACCAATAAGAAGAATTTTAGTTTTTTTCATCGATTCGAATTAGAGTTCAAATTAGTAGATTTTAAGTACCATACAAAAACAAAACCTTTAGGCGGAAACTATCAATACTTGAAGGCAAATTGTAGTTTTGTAGAAGGTAAATTATTTACAGCTCAAATTCATAGTTATGTATAAAACACTTCAACCCGTATTGCAAAAGGAACTCGAATCGATAAAAGAAGCTGGGTTATATAAAAAGGAAAGAATAATAGTTACTCCTCAAGGTGCTGAGATTAAGACTAGTGATGGGAAGGAAGTAATTAATTTTTGTGCCAATAATTATTTGGGGTTGTCGTCACATCCACGTGTAGTTGCTGCGGCTAAAAAAGCCATCGACACGCATGGCTATGGAATGTCTTCTGTGCGATTTATTTGTGGCACGCAGGATATTCATAAAGAACTCGAAAAAAAGATTTCAGATTTTTTAGGAATGGAAGACACCATTCTTTATGCCGCAGCTTTTGATGCTAACGGAGGTGTGTTTGAGCCCTTGTTGGGAGCAGAAGATGCCATCATTTCTGATGAACTGAATCATGCATCCATCATCGATGGTGTTCGGCTTTGCAAGGCGATGCGCTATCGCTATAAGCACAACAACATGGAAGACCTCGAGCAGCAATTAAAAGATGCAAGAGCAGCAGGTGCTAAGCAGATTATTGTGGTAACAGATGGAGCGTTTTCAATGGATGGCACCATAGCACAATTGGATAAGATATGTGACTTAACAGATAAGTACGAAGCACTTGTGATGTCAGACGAATGCCATTCTTCTGGCTTTATTGGTAAAACAGGTAGAGGTGTGCATGAGTACAGAGGAGTGATGGATCGTGTGGATATCATTACCGGTACATTAGGGAAAGCACTTGGTGGCGCATCCGGAGGATTCACTTCTGGCAAAAAAGAAATTGTTGAATTGTTGAGACAGCGCTCTCGTCCTTATTTGTTTTCGAATACACTTGCACCATCGATTACAGGAGCTTCCATTGAAGTTTTCAATATGCTCACGGAGACAACCGAGTTGCGTGATAAGCTGGAAAAAAACACCAATTACTTCAGAGAAGAAATGACGAAGGCGGGATTTGACATCAAGCCGGGTGAACATCCGATTGTTCCTATCATGTTGTACGAAGCACCATTGGCTCAAAAATTTGCCGAGCAACTTTTAGCAAAAGGAATTTATGTAATCGGATTCTTTTATCCGGTGGTGGCCAAAGGACTGGCGCGTATTCGTGTGCAGATATCAGCGGGCCATGAGAAGCACCATCTGGATAAAGCCATCAAAGCATTTACTGAAGTGGGTAAAGAATTGGGTGTGCTGAAATAACGTTGTTACCAACAAGAGCTAGGGATGTAATGTGCTTGAGGTGTTTATTGGTTTTATTTGTCAGATACATTTACGACTTCATTCATTTTGTATAATGACGGCAAGAATTTTGATTTAATTCTGAATTGGCTTCGTTTTTTTATTACAGGCTTTGTTGACATATTTTCAACCTTGATTCCTGGGTCGTAATAAATATTTCCTTTCGACATCTGAATTAAGAAAAGCTGGAAGTCGGTTCCCGCTCCAAGGATTACATTTTCTCCATATTTATATTTTCTATTAGGTGTCCTGTCAGATAACGAAGGCACATAGCAAGCTTTATCATGCTTTCTATTCCAGTGAAGCAGCAGAGAAGCAAAGCTCCAGCTTGCTGTTTCATTTTCATCTTTATCCAGCAGAGAAATTTTTCCACTGGAATTCCTGATTTTGCCTGATTCATTGTCGAAACCAAGAAGTCGCATTTCAAGATTTGTTGTTTTATGAACCTCACCAACTTTGTGAACTCCACCAAAATTCATTCTATCTGGTCGGCCCTTTTTGTCCTTGTAACCATATGTTCGAATAAAGTAATCGGCTCCTTCTGTTTTATACAATCCATCAGTTGGTTCAGGTGTCATAAGAGTAATTACTGAACTCTCAATTTTATCAAATTTTCTCACTCCAAATTGTTTGATCTCCCAACCCATAAAATCAGGTTCTGAGTATCCATTTGGAGTTACACCAAGTTCAGCCTCTAGGGTATATCCACCACAGTTAGACGCATTACACGGTAAAATATTTCTTGCGGAATCAAGCCTTTTAGAATCTATCCAACCAAGATTATGAATGCGATTTAGCTCGTCAAGCAAAATGCTTCTATTATTTGCGGCTTGGGGTAATTCAATGACTTTAAAAACGCCATATTCTCTGAGGTTTTCTTGTTCGTCAAACTCTTTTGATAAATCTGATTCCGGATGAGTTACAAAACCTAAAACTCTCCCCTTTCTGTCAACAGAGATGAACAAGAGCCTATCCTGAAGTCTCTGCGTCATTAATTCAGAAGGTGAGGCTTTACAGCCTTTTAAAAAGCCTGAAAATCGAATTTCAGGATATTTGGGATAGAGTATAAGTTGAGCGTATGGAGCAGGTACTATTTCTCCTTCATTGGTTATCCAATTGAAGTCGATTTTGGCTTTGAAACGTTCTTTTTCCCAATCTCCTGCTTCTTCGATAATAATTTCAGAAATAGGAAAGACGTTCAGCATTTCCCAGTTACCAGCTAAATAGACTTGGTTTTTGGAGTTGTCGTTTGGAGATAAGGATTTTACATAAATTTCATCGCAACCATTTTTAATGAACAGCGATTTCAGTTTTATTAAGTTCATAAAACTCTCTTGAGTTCTTTTGCGATGTTCTTTCCTACAGCTTGAATTAACGGGGAGGCTACTGAGTTTCCAAATTGCTTGTAACCTTGATTGTCAGAAACTGGAATAATAAAACTGTCGGGGAAACCTTGTAATCGAGCGCATTCTCTTGGTGTTAAACGTCTTGGATTCTTTCCTTTTTGAGGGATTAGAATTTCTGCTCCATCCTTATAATAACGTGCACTTAGTGTGCGAGAAACTCCATTCAAGTCAGTTAAACCAAAACCAAACCCGTTTCCTCTTGCCTGATGTTTCTTTTTGTATTCCTTGAGATAATTCCAAAGCTTATCAGAAAGGGTGTACTTGTCATCTACTTTCTGTTCTAAAATATCACGAATTGAATATTCTGAATTTGTGGGTATTGGAAATTTAAATTTTTCTTCTTCGTTAAATATTGATTTATCGAAGCCGACAATGATTATTCTTTCTCTATGCTGTGGAACATAATGCCGAGCATCGAGGACTTTGAAGTGAATATTGTAATCTAATTCGGATAAAGTTTCGGTGATAACTTGGAATGTTTTTTTCTTGTCATGAGAGACAAGGTTTTTAACATTCTCTAGCATAAAAACCTTCGGTCTTTTATGCTTAATTATTCTAGCAATATCAAAGAATAGTGTGCCTTGGGTTTTATCGAGAAATCCATGTTCGCGACCTAATGCATTCTTTTTTGAAACTCCTGCAATGGAGAAGGGTTGACAGGGAAAACCGCCAAGCAAAATGTCATGGTCAGGTATTTCAGTTTCGGAAATTTTGGTAATGTCTCCGAAAGGGACTTCTCCAAAATTGGCTTCGTAGGTTTTTTTTGCGTAAGAATCCCATTCGCTAGAAAAAACACATTTCCCGCCAAGATTTTGATATGCCATGCGAATTCCACCAATTCCCGCGAACAAGTCAATGAACTTGAATTTGGTTTTTTTTGGTGTTGGAAAGGGAATATCCCAATCAAAGGGAATGTAGGATTGGAAAGAGGGTTCTTCGAGTAAGTTTAGCTGTTCGTGGAGTTCTTTCAGGTATGCTGTTGCTCTTGGTTTATAATATTGTGATACACCGTTTTTATGATTGTGCAAATAGTGAGTAAGACAAGCCATTTCATCAGTTGTCTTCTTGTCAATATTTATATTGAGCTTTTCCCGAATGTCTGAGTACCTTCTGACTTTCATTAGATTTCTAGTTTGGCTTGTTTTGAGTTCTTACTTCTTAAGTAGCGGGATGTTTGTTCTGCAACGGTAAATACCGATTCTGAGCATTTGTATCGGAAGGCTTCATTTGCGAATTTGTCCGCAAAGAAAAGGTCAGTTAAGGTTTGGATGTCTGCCTCTAGAAGCTGAGACAGCTCTTTGATCTTAGACTTTGAAAATCTTTGGCTGCCATTTTCAATTCTGCTTATGGCACTTACATTAATTCCAATCTTTCCTCCAAGATCTGATTGAGTCCAATTCCGTTTCTCCCGCTCTTTTTTGAGAAATTGTCCAAAGTCAAACATTTGCAACTTGATTCATTTTTAGCAAATCTAAAAAGAGTTTGCAGATTTTGTATCAAGTGTGCCCCTTTTTTCTGGTGGGTGACTAAGAGCCTAAAATTGAAAAAAGCATTTGCTGGGCCCTTCGCAAACAGGATATAGATTTAGGAGACGGAAATGGAATGATTTATTGGGAATCTGTGGATCGATTGTGGTCAATAGCCCTTTAGTGTCAAATATTCCCAACGAAATTTAAAAAGACTCTTTTGTGGCGGTCAAGATCTAAATTGGGTGAAAGTGATACGCGTACAATATAATCTTTGTCGCCTTCTTTAGTCGTTCCTTGAGTAGATGTGGCGGGTATCGTCCAATAGCATCCCTTTAGCTGTCCGTAGCTCACGCAGAACTTACTTTCATTGGGGATTTCTGTAATCATTAAGTTGATTAACTTAAGATTTAACTTTCTTTTATAAGCTTCTTTTTCTTCCTCTGTATTCCCTTTAGTGGGAAGATCTAATGAAAACACAGATGGAGTAAATCCTTTGCTGGCTAATTCTTCTGAAACAAAATTGATTTTCGCCTCTGGTAAAGTATCGTGGATGAAGTTTACAAAGTCACGTGTATTCTTATAAGCATCCTTAATTCTTTGGTTCATTGAAGGCAATTGTTTGGCTAATATTTCAATTTGAAGATGGGTAGCCTCGTTATCGCAAAGTCTTAGATGCCTTTCTATGTTTTGCATCAAGGCTTCAGTCTTTTTATTCCCTACACAGTAGCCAGCAGTACATTGTCCGCCACTTGGAAATTTCGATCCGCTAACGTATGAAATGGTGCTCACCGTGGAGAGTATTTCACCTTCGCCTAAGAAGTGTACATTAGGACAAAACGTTTGATCTAAAATAAAAACGGGGGCGATAGCATTTTCACCAGTCGCGGTTTTACGGGTGACACTTAAAACATCTTTTAGTTTTATAAGATCAGGAACTTCAACCCTGGGGTTTGTTGGAATTTCAGCGATTATGTAAGGGATGGCATCTTCGTTAGCAATTTTATCTAAAACCACACCGATACTCTGAACCATATCTTGACCGCCATCAACTGGTAAATCCACCACATCAACATGAGCAATGCAAGCCGCTACTCGTCTGGCTTGGTCATTTGTGCCACCATAACAATTTGGAGGAACAATAAATTTGATATTTTTTCCTTTATGGTTTTCTAGGGCATCGTCAATCAGGCCCATCATGATGGCATACTGAATAGATAGACCACTAGAGCCAACTATTGCCTTTGTGGGAGAGCCTGTAATGGTTGCAATTGAATTGAAGACAATTTTTTTGTTGGTCTCGTCCGGATTACTTTTTTTAGGATCAAAAGAAGATTTGTCTATTAGCAATTTTAAGGCAGCATGACAATTGGCTGGCGTCATTGCAATGGTCTCTCTTCTTCTTACATGCTGAATTTCTGAGATATAACTCTCATTTTGCTCACCATTTACTATTATGACACTTCCGAAGTGAGAATGAACATTGATAAAAAAGTCAACATTTGAATCGAGATCAACATTCGAAATGTCATCATCTTGTGAAATGAAAATGGTGCTGCCATTAAAAGTGGAAACATCTTCTGCTTTCTCAACCTTCTTTAGCTCAAATTGGTAACCATAAACACGGGGCAGTACTTCCACATCAAAAGATTCTGGTAATTCACCTGTATAGTTGATTTGAGTGTTTTTATTGTCCAATAAATTTTTTCTCAGAATTGCTAGAATTGGAATCGTCTTTGATGAAAAGCTGATTACATTTTTTGGTTTTAGATTATTGAAGTGAGCAATTCCCCATTCCAATACACAAGATAATGGATGGCCTAATCGAATATAGTCGTAAGCAGTGGGTAGTTCACTTAAGGCCGCACCTATAGCTACCGGAGTAGAAATTTTGTCCTTGATTAAAATCTCAAATTGTTCTAAGAATTGAGTTTTGGCCAATTTTTCATCATAAATATCCAGTCGATGAGTTGTTAGTGTCAACCACTCAGTTGGCATATTTTCTAATACAACTTTAATATAGTTTAGTGTTCTATTTCCTTCCATAATTTTTAGATAGGTCGCGAATATATCAATTAGATTTTTTTTAAAGTAGAATCAGTTCTCCTTATTGAACACCAAAGGAAAATCATGTCCGCGTGAGAACGTATACGGGTACTGCGGTTTCCCTTTTAATTTTCTGGTGAGCTCGGGTACCTGATCATCAAGGTAAGATTTGAGTTCATAAATAGTGACCTTCCCATCTTTTGGAGCACCATCGGCTGCTCCCTGCAATGCTGTGATGAGCGTATAAGTAAATAGTCCATGTCCTAACTCCGCAAACTCTGTTGCAAACTGTTCACTGCCTGAGCTGGCCATTACATGTATGCCTGCACTGCGTGAAAGTTGTGCAATGGCTTTTTCTTCAGCTGCTCCTCTTGTTGCCAACAACTCTACCGACCCTCCGGATTGACACGCATCCATAATGATCAATTGTTTTAATGCGCTGATGCTTTTCAGTTCAGCTTGCAGTTCGCTGGCTTCAATGGCTTCTTTTTTTAATGATGCAATATCATATAGTCTTACGCTTTCCGTTGGTATAAAATAAAACTGATTGTCAACCATGCTTCCGTGACCAGCGTAGTAAAAAATAAAGACATCATCAGGATTAACCTTGGCACTCAACTCGTTGAGTTTCGCAAGTATATTTTCTTTTGAAGCCTCTTTGTCATAGAGGGTATGCAATTCAATGTTTTTAAAAAGCTCCTCTCCATTGTTGTTGATCAATTCCCCAAAAGATTCCGCGTCCGGTTTGGCGTAGTTCAATGTCATTTTAGGGTTCTTATATTCATTGATCCCCACAGCCAGCACATAGCAAGTGCTGCTTTTTGTGCTTGACGAGGAAAACACTTCTATCGAATTGGGGTCTGACTCAATTTTGTCTTTGTTTCTGGCCGTGGCCGAAAATGTGTTGATACCTCCAACTAATGTTACCTGCTGTTTCACAGTGGAAGATTCACTTTTTCCTCTGGGGAGCTTTGTGTCTTCGTTGCTTAATGGCACATTTTTACCATTGTGAAATAGTTTTAATTCCTGTGCACCACCTCCGTTGTCTGTCACTTTAATAAAAATCTCGGCTGTGGAGCTCGTTTCGTTGGGAAGTGCTGCCACTTGCACCGATGGGGGAGGATTATTTAAAAGCTTATTACGAATTCCTTTCAATTCATCAATGTCACCTCGACTCATAAAAATTTTGGGGAGTAAGTCAGGGCGGTAAAACTCATCAAAAAACTGATCTACTGAATACGTGTTTATTCCTTCCACAAAGTGAATGTATTTTCGGGCTTCATCTGTTCCATTAAAATATCCTTCCGGGTTTTTCACCATCCATTCGTTGCTGCCAAAATGGATGTGTTCAAAAAATTCCTTACCAGTACTTAAGTCCCAAAATTTGGTAGCCCCATCAAGACTGTGACTGATGAGCATTTTATTGTCTTTACCCAAAACCAACGAGGTGATCTCTGAATTATGTCCTATGTATTGCAGGGTCTCTTTTCCTGTATTTGCATCCCACACTCTGATAGCGCGATCAGCTCCTGCTGAATAAACCGTATTTCCATCCGGACTAAAAATAGCGGTGTGAACAGCTCCGCCATGGGTTTTAAACTTTGTTGTCATTAACCCAGTGGCGATATCCCAAATCCGAACCGAACCATCCCAACTGGTGCTCATCAAGAGTTTTTGATCCGGGCTTAATGATAAAGAGGAGATGATGTCGCTGTGGCCAATGAAATCGCGAACAGGTTTATGTGTGTCTAACTCTAAAAGCTGTAAGCTAAAATCCATACTGGCTATGAAGACGTACAAGTCAGAAGGGTGATAGATAAAATTGTAAACAGAGTTGGTTTTGAAGTTAACATAGTTGATTCGTTCACCAGTTTTGAGACTATGTGTTTTGAATGAGGCATCCCAACTGGAAGAGGATACTTCCGTTTCATCTTTATTGAATTTTATATCAAACACCGGTTCGCGGTAAGATTGAATGGTTTTAATTGTATCGCCTGTTTCAACATTCCACAAAATAATTTTGCCATCACCACCACCTGTGACCATTCGCTTTCCATCCTTTGAGAGGTCGTAACACAATGCAGCCTTTTCATGGCCTACATACTCCATGGTAGTTTTTCCAGAAGCGATATCCCATCTCTTTACTTTGGTGCCAAACTTTCCTTTAATGAGTTCCTTCCCATCCTTAGAAAGCATGATGGTATTTTTGAAACGGATGTATTTTGCGATGTGTGATTCCCAATAGAAGTTGGGATCATAGTTAATGTTGCCCTTGTCTCTTTTATTAATTAATCCGGTTAATACTTGTATAGTCTCTCCGGTTAATGGATTCCATTGATAGATTTCGTTGTTGTCGCAAGCCAGTAAAATACTTGCTCCGTCTTTAGTGAATTTGGCTTCGTTGATCTCAGCATCAAACCCCGGCAATTTTCTTAATAACTCTTTGCCTGAAGTGTTGTCCCAAATAACTACTTCATCCTTAGTTACAGCCAGTACTTGTTTATTGTCAGGGCTAAACCCAATATGAGCTATGTCCTCTTCTAACTCATCAGTGTATTGGATTACTAATTCACCAGTTTTCAGATTGTATTTCTTCACTGGCGAACTATTAGAGCCCATCACTAGGAAGTTATTGTCATTGCTGAAATCTACCCAGGTGGCACAGCCTCCGCATGATCCTTCTTTTTGATCGAAAGTGAATTTCTTTTCCCAGGTGGAGGTTTCGTAAACATTGGCAGTTCTGTTGTCTTCTCCAATGGCGAGCCATTTTCCATTGTTGGAAAAAGCAAAGTTGACTCCATAGCCTAGCCCCTGATCGGCATTGACTTTCAAAGTGGCTACTACTTCTTTACTCTTTGTATTATAAACATGTGTTTCATTAGCAAACCCACCAACAATAAAGTATTCTCCATTGGGGCTAAAGGCAGCAGCGGTTAACATTTTAAATGCCTCAGGAGTAGAAAATATTGCTTTGCCAGTAGCTACGTCCCACAGTTTCGCAGTTTTATCTGCGCTGCTGGTAATCATTAACTTTCCGTCAGGAGTGAAGTCAATGCAATTAACAGTCCCTTCATGGCCCAAGAAACTTCTGACTTCGCGTCCGGTTGAAAGCTCCCACAGTTTGGCTGACTTGTCCCTGCTACCCGTAGCAATCAAATTACTATTCGGGCTCACCGTTACTGACAAAACCGTAAGCTCATGACCTTGCTGAATTATTGTTTCAATGGTTTGTGCTTTAAGATCAGGTACTCGTACAATGACGAACAATAGGAGGCAAAGTAAAATGACTAAGTTATATCGAAGATGTCTCATTTATATTTTCACTAATTGCGTTGAGTAGCGATTTTGGTTTTTGAGTACCAATTAATATTTTATCTTGATCAGTAACCACCACCACCCCGGTGTCACCATTGATGAAATATGCCTTGTACCCACTCCGTCCATGAGCCACACCCACATAACTAATGTGACCAAACTCATAAATCTTGTCATACTTAGTAATATAAGCTGATTTAATATCCTTCCAGTTAATTGATTTTGAAATGAAGAAAGGATAGGTGGAAATGGATATACCAATATCGCTCACTTTGGTTTTCATGGAAAGGAATAGGCAACCGATACAAGTTAAGATTGTAAAAAGCAGAAGTACAGTTATTGTTTTGTGTGTTGGGTTACTTTCTTCAGGGAGCGCCAGAATTGAATAGAGTCCCCATATGAGGAAGGACAGGATTGGAACCAACGTTATCCAAGTCCATGGGTTTTTAGCAATTGACTGATTCTCGAGGAACCTAATCATACAGAGTTTATTTAACTATGCTTCCTGAGATTCAGCAGGCTCTTCATCTGTTTGATTAACAGAAGTCCAGTCCTTTGGTTCTTCATCATGGAGATACTCCATTATCTTTTGCTCTACCTGCTTCAGCTTTAGCCCTTTGATATATACACCGTTTCTGGCTAAAATCAATCTTCCGGTCTCTTCCGAAATCGCCATCAAAAGAGTGTCGGTACTTTCAGACATACCAATGGCGGAGCGATGCCTTAGACCAAATTGTGGAGGCAGGTGATCATTTTCACTTACTGGCAAAACACAACGCGCAGCCATTATCTTTCCTTTATGAATGATAATAGCACCATCATGCAGCGGGCTATTTTTATTAAAAATGGCTAGTAAAATTCTACGAGACACAACAGAGTTAACAGGGTCGCCTGTTTCTACATAAAACTTCAATTCCGTATCGCGGGAAAAAACAATAAGGGCACCTGTTCGTGTTGCCTTCAAAGATTTAGCAGCTTCTATAATTTCCTGTATATCAAAATCTTCCTCTTGGTGGGGGCGCCAGTTGGTAAATGACTTTATTAGAGTATCTCGGTTTACTTCGGTACTTCGACCAATCACTAGTAAAAACTTTCTGATCTCTTGTTGAAAGAGAATGATGGTAGCTAAAACTCCTACACCCATGAATTGACCGAGTATGGTAGTGAGCAATTCCATCTGTGCAGCACGCACAATCAAGTAAATGAGGTAAAGGGCGAGAATGCCGAGGAAGATATTGACTGCGATACTTCCTCTGATGAGTTTATATACCTGGTACAATAGGATCGCCACAAGGCCGATGTCAATGAAATCGACCCATGATACTTCTAAGAACCCTATTTTAAAGGCTAAAATCACTTTACAAAGCTAGTTAATTTCACCGCCTCCACCGCTTCTTTCACATCATGAATGCGGAGAATGCTCGCTCCTTTTAATAACGCGATTGTGTTGAGCACAGTTGTACCATTCAACGCGTTTTCCGGATCAGTATCCAAAGTTTTCCAGATCATTGATTTGCGAGACAAGCCTATCACCATTGGTTTGTCAAGTACTTTTAGTAGGTCAAGCTGTTTCAATAATTCAAAATTGTGGGCTATTGTTTTTGCAAACCCAAATCCCGGATCAATCATGATGTCGGCAACTCCTAACTGGCGAAGTTGATGGAGTTTAGGGTGGAAATAATCCAGCATCTCCTTGATCAGATTCTCATACTCAGCTTTGGACTTCATTGTTTGGGGAGTTCCCTTCATGTGCATGAGTATGTAGGGGACGTGGTGTTTGGCAACCAGATCGAACATTTTGTTATCCAGCTCTCCTCCAGAGATATCGTTGACCATGAGTGCTCCTTCTTCTATTGCCTGAATAGCTACCTCCGATCGAAAAGTGTCTATTGAAATAATAGTTTTAGGGAATCGCTTGACGATTGCTTTAATCGCTGGAATAACACGTTCCAATTCTTCTTCTGGACTGATGTCTTTGGCTCCAGGTCGTGAGGAATACCCGCCCACATCGATGAAATCTGCCCCATCATTAATCATCCTCTCCGCAAGTAATAGAATGGATTTTTCGTCCGTGTGCTTCCCCCCATCAAAAAAACTATCAGGCGTAATATTGAGGATGCCCATGATTTTGGGCGTATCGAAATGAATAAGCCGCCCACCCACGTTGAGTGTTTTGTTACTTGAAAATACTTTATTTTGCATCCGCTTTATGATCGACAAAACTGCCTCCGAATATAAACAGGTAATATCCACCTGCAAAACGTTGTTCTCTAAGAAAACGCAAGACTATGGTACGGCATGGCGTATACTCAGATTGCCCTCCATTACAGACCAGATATTCATAAAGGCGCAGCGTATCCGAAGCATTCAAGACAAAGGATCGCAAAAAGTGGAAGACCCAATCAAGGATGAATTTATTGGTATCATTAATTACTGCCTGATTGCGATGGTGCAAATTCAATTGGGAGGCTCAAAAGAAACTGAAATGACATGGAAGCAGCTAGAGCCGTTATATGATGATGCTGTAAAGGAGACTTTCGATTTGCTCCAAGATAAGAATCATGACTATGGTGAGGCTTGGCGCGATATGCGTGTGAGCTCCATCACGGATATAATTCTTATGAAATTGTTAAGAGTGAAACAAATTGAGGATAACGCAGGTAAAACTCTTGTAAGTGAAGGTGTAAAGGCGAATTATCAGGATATGATCAACTATGCTGTTTTTGCATTGATTAAGTTAAACGAAAAAAATAATTGAAGGAATGAGGAAGTACATTGATTTGTTTTCAAGACTTTTTGTAGGTGGTCTTTTTATTTTTTCAGGACTCATCAAGTTGAATGACCCTGTTGGAACACAAATAAAACTGGAAGAGTACTTTGAGGTATTTGCTGTTGATTTTGGTTCTTTTTTCCATGTGTTCATTCCGTGGGCGCTTGAAATAGGAATGGTGTTGATCATCTTGGAGCTGGCCCTGGGTTTTGCTGTGCTTCTTTATTATAAAATGAATACAACCATGTGGGTAATGTTGAGCCTGATGGTATTTTTTACGTTCCTCACTTTTTATTCCGCTTATTTTAATAAAGTAACAGATTGTGGGTGTTTTGGAGATGCCATCGTACTTACTCCATGGGAATCTTTCTACAAGGATGTGGTCCTCATGGTATTTGTGCTTCATTTATTCTGGTATAGGAAAAAGTATGATGCAGTATTGCGTACGATGGAGGGCCATGCAGTGATCGGTGTAGTTGCGTTGATAAGTTTGTTTCTTGGCGTGTATGCAGTTCGTCACTTGCCTTTTATTGATTTTCGTGCCTATAAAATAGGTAATGTTATTCCTGAGCAGATGATTCCAGAAGAGCAGCCGATCATTGAGTATTTGTTTGATAAGAATGGTGAAGAGGTAGCTTCTCAACAGTTTCTTATGGAAGATGAAGGATATAAATATGTTTCCTCGAGAGTAGTCAATGAAGACAAGATCACTCCTAAGATTACAGATTATATGGTGAGTAGCCCTGAAGGGGAGGACAAAACGCAATATACTTTTGAGGGTAATAAGTTATTATTAGTGATGTATGATGTTGGAAAAGCTTCAACGGATAATCTGGATGAAATAAGAACTCTTGTTAATGCATTAGAGGGCAAGGTTGATTCCTTTATTCTTACCTCCTCAGGCTCAGAACAGACAGAGGCTTTTCGTCATGAACATCAGCTTGCGGTTCCTTTTTATTTTGCTGACGCCACAGTGCTAAAAACTATACTCCGTTCTAACCCTGGAGTGGCGTTGTGGAAGAATGGTAAAGTGGTGGGCAATTGGCATCATAATGATACACCCACCGCAGCGGAAATTCTTTCTGCATTGCAATGAAAGTTTTTTTACTTGGGCTGCCAGGTTGTGGTAAATCTACCTTGGGTAGAGAGGTGGCCCAGCTGTTGAAAAGATCCTTTGTGGATCTTGATGATGAAATTGTAAAAGGTGAAGGACAATCTGTAAGTCACATTTTTGGAAGCCTTGGTGAGGCGCAATTCCGAAACATAGAGAAGAAATATTTAAAGCAGTGGTGTGATCACAAAAGTGATTTAGTGATGGCTACTGGTGGAGGGACGCCTTGTTTTTTGGACAATTTGAGTCTGATCAATGCTTCAGGACTCAGTATTTTTTTGGATACCACAGTAAGCGAGATAGCCACACGCATGATGAATACGGAATTGGCCAAACGCCCGCTATTTTCTGGTCAGGATATTTCTACCGTTGCAGGCAGGATTCAAGAAATGCGAATGGAGCGAATCCATTTTTATTCACAGGCCCGTGTTACTCTTTCAGGGGATCACTTAAATGCGCAAAGCATTGCTGATGAAATATTGTTGTTAGAAAGTTAATCCCACTGTGAATATGAGATTGGTAGCCTTTTGTGAAGAGCTCACTAAAGGGGTTGCTGCTGAGTTGACAGTGTAGGGTCTGTAAGAGTTATCTCCAAAATTGTGAACAACGGCCATGTCGATGTAAAAGTTTTTCTCGCGATACCCGACACCACCCGTTATTCTTTGAAGGGAAGTGCTCACATCATTCTGAGTACTCTTAAAGGGTTCTGGCATAAAGGCATATCCGCCTCTGAACCTAAAAGCATTTAGTCTGTATTCTGCGCCCGCCCTTATGTTATATACTGGCTGATAGAGCGATTGTATATCATCATTTTCAGCATCAAACGAAACACCCTGTGTCACCGCATTGTATTTTGCTTTTGTGTAGTTTGTTCTCTCTACATCAATGGTGAAGAAGCCTTGTTTTTGAAGGAAGAAAGTAGCGCCTAAGGATACATTGCCTGGAGTTTGTAACGAGTAGTCTGAGGTAATGAGATCAGTTTCATATTGCTCATTGGAAAGAATTAAACTATTGTCTCCAAAGTAATCGAAGTCGTTCCAGCTGGTCCGCATGAGCGCACTGTAGTTGTCAGACAATTCGTAATACGTGGGTGTAGTAGCCGACACTCCAAGTTGAACAAAATCCAATGGGCGAAAAATGATTCCTAAGCTAGCATTAATACCCGAGCCCCTGATCTCCAGGCTTTCTTCAAGAAAGAGATCGTTGAGGGGTTCGTTTTCAAAGGCTTCTTCATATCGTTTTTGAGATTTATACCTGATGGTGGTAACGCCTATACCTCCTCCTATGAAAAGGCGATCGTTATAATTGGTACCGTAGGAGAAACTCATTTGTGTTTGGGCTCCTCTTGTTTGTATTTCTTCTTTTGTATTGGGCTTGCCAAGCACATCCGTAAAATACGCATTGGGATTAGCGTTCGAATCCCAAATGGTACTGTCTCCAATCAGATAATTATTATAGCCGAGGTGTGTTGGGGTATTTTCCAATCCTCCTCCTGCACCAAACTGCGATACGGGAAATCCATTAGCTTGTTCGAGAAAGTAATCAATGATGGAAGTATCTAAATTATCTGCACTGTAGCTAATGTTTTTATTAAAGTCATTGGTTCTGGTATAACCAATAGCAAAAGTGCCACCCAGAAACCCGGTCAGTTTATCATAGTCGTTGTGAAAGGAAAGGCTAAAGCCTGGGATGTGAAAAGTGGTTTTACTATCCTTTACATCATTATTAAAAAAAGTAGAGGAGCTATTGGCAAAATTGAGTGCAGGACTTAAAGTAAATTCAGACCTGTTGAACATTCCCAAACCTGCAGGGTTTGACAACGCAGAACTGAAATCCCCTCCAAGGCTTACTTGTGCTCCCCCCATGGATTGGACTCTGGCGCTGCCTCCCGGCTGTGTTCTGCTAAATAGCAATGCGGTTTCAGCGAAACTTTGCGCCTCCGCGTAATGTGCAAAGCACATAAAAAACCCTATGAACCAAAGTCCACCTCTCTTAATCATCATCTTCACCTTTGGATTCTCTTAGTTATTTCTACCTCGTGTCTTGGATCCACTTGAGCTACCAGACGACCCACTTCTGGAGCCTCCTGAATTTGTGCCTCCACTACCAAACGAACTGCGTGATGGAGTTGAAAAACCAGATGAGCCTTGGCGTCCACCTGAGTTATTGTTGAAACCGCTTCTGTCAAAGACTGATCGTGTTGAAGAGTTGGTGCCCGAGTTGGAATTACTCCAGTACCCTCTTGTACCACTGCTTTCGCTTTGAGTACGCTTCCAACCTCGGTCGTAATATTCCGGAGTAGCAGATCTACTTCTTCCTCCACTAACTGTAGAGCGTCCAGTGTTATTAACGTTTGCTACAGAGCTTGGCCTGTTGTTATTAACGGAATGATTGATGTTAGAACTTCTGGAGCTTCTTTTCGAGTAAGAAACTTTGGTCCCTGGGTTGTCACCATTATTGATGATAATAACCTGTCCCGGATAGTACGATCCGTAATATCCATTTCTCCATGGGTTGCTATAAGGGTTCCAAAAATTAGAAGCGCCTCCAAAACCATATCCCATTCCACTGTAAAATCCGGAACTATAACCACCCCAGCCATAGCCCATTGACATACTTAGGCCTGGACTAAAACCTCCGTATGATGGATACCCCCAGGACGATCCGTAATAACTGCTGTAAGGACTACCAAACCCACCCATATTTCCATAATAGGGATTGTTCCACGCATTGTTGCCATAATAAGGGTTGTAGTAAGAGCCTGATCCGCAATTACAATTAGAAAGACTTTGGTTTACCCCTGTAGGTTGAAAATCCTGAATAAAGTAATTGTCCTCAATGACAGGCGCACCGCCAGAATTGATTTGAGAAGAATACTCAGGATTGATATTTCTTGCTGAATAACTGTCTGTTGGGTTAATAGGAGAATCCGCTCCTCTGATTTCTCCATTATTTTTGGCTAAACCCAAATCCGCAGAAATCTTCCCTTCGTTGAGCTTTGCCCTGTCTTTAGAGTTGAAGTACATGTCGTCAAACTCTTGGCTAAAGGCCGTAAATGCTACAAAACAGCCGAAAATTAACGTTAAAACTTGCTTTAAATTCTTCATATCTGATCTTTTAGCTCCCCTACATTATATATAACGTATAAAAGGCATTTGGGATATACTGTTATAACAAGATTTAAGAAGAAACCATTCACAGGAATTCACCCTAATAAGGCTGTGATTACTGCTATTCCCCAAATCCTCATTTATATTTGCGGTCTTAATCAAAGATACGAAAATATTAAGCGCGAAGAATGGGCAAAGGAATAACATCCAGGGAAGAAGATTACTCCCAATGGTACATTGATTTAGTGAAAAAAGCTGATTTGGCTGAAAATTCGGATGTCAGGGGTTGTATGGTGATAAAGCCCTATGGATACAGCATTTGGGAGTCCATGCAGCAGGGGTTGGATAAGATGTTTAAGGACACGGGTCACGTTAATGCTTATTTTCCGCTTTTTATACCTAAGTCATTCTTGGCTAAAGAGGCCAGCCATGTAGCGGGCTTTGCTAAAGAATGCGCTATTGTAACTCACTACCGACTTAAAAATGCGGAAGATGGATCTGGCATTATTGTAGATCCAGATGCTAAACTGGAAGAAGAGTTAATAGTAAGGCCTACCTCCGAGACGGTAATATGGAATAGCTATAAGAAATGGATTCAATCTTACCGCGATTTGCCTTTGCTCATTAATCAATGGGCCAACGTGGTGAGATGGGAGATGCGCACCCGATTGTTTTTAAGAACTGCAGAGTTTTTATGGCAGGAGGGGCATACAGCACATGCAACTCGGCAAGAAGCTGAAAAGGAAACTCTTTTGATTTTAGATGTCTATGCTGATTTCGTAGAAAACTTTATGGGCGTGCCGGTAATAAAAGGGAAGAAATCGGAAGGAGAAAAATTTCCAGGTGCTGTAGATACTTATTGCATTGAAGCATTGATGCAGGATGGTAAAGCTTTGCAGGCAGGGACCTCTCATTTCTTAGGTCAGAATTTTGCTAAAGCTTTTGATGTGCAATTCACAGGTAAGGATGGCAAGTTAGATCATGTGTGGGGAACGAGTTGGGGAGTAAGTACTCGGTTGATTGGTGGCTTGATCATGGCACACTCTGATGATGAGGGGCTGATCATTCCGCCAAAATTGGCACCAATCCATGTGGTTATTGTTCCGATTTTTAAAAGTGATGAGGAGTTGGAAAAGATTACCGAAAAGGTAGATGTTATTGCTACAGAGTTGAGAAAGAAAGGATACGCTGTAAAGTTCGATAACAGAGATACCCATAAGCCAGGGTTCAAGTTTGCGGAATATGAATTGAAGGGAGTTCCTATAAGATTGGCCATCGGTGCCCGTGACCTTGAAAATGGCACTATTGAAATGGCACGCAGGGATACCAAAGAGAAGAAAGTGGTTCCTTTTGATGAAGTGACTACACTCATTCCTGCTTTGCTGGATGAGATTCAGGCAAACATCTATCAAAAGGCTTTAAAATTCAGAGAAGAGAAAACCACAAAAGTTGATGCTTACGAGGATTTCAAAAAACTGCTTGAGGAAAAGGGTGGTTTCTTTTTAGCCCATTGGGATGGAACCCAGGAAACGGAAGCTGCCATCAAGGACGAGACAAAGGCTACCATTCGTTGTATTCCATTGGATTCACCAGAAGAAGACGGGAAGTGTATGTATTCTGGTAAGCCATCGAAAAGACGGGTGTTATTTGCACGCGCTTACTAAGGGCTCAATTTTTTCTTACTACATTTACTACTATGGATTGGATGATTGTAGCTTCTTTGATCTTTTTCGGAATACTGCTGGTAATTGCTGAGATTATTTTCGTGCCGGGGACCACTTTGGTCGGAATAGTTGGCGTTGGTTTTATGATTGCAGGGGTTGTTTCCAGCTTCAGTTATTTTGGACAACAAGGGGGTTGGATCACGCTTGGGGGAACAGTTTTGGCATCTGCGGTCATTACTTATTACGCTTTTAAGGTCAATGTCTGGGGCAAATTCTCTCTAAAGATGTCCAGCTCAGGAAAGGTGAATGAAGGGATATTAGAGGGATTAACGATTGGTTTGGAGGGAGTGGCGTTATCTTCTTTGAGACCTTCAGGAAAAGCAGAGATAAATGATAAAACATTTGAGGTAAAAACCTTAGGCGCTTTTGTTGATTCAGGATCAAAAGTTAGAATCATAAAAGTTAACACGAATCAAATTATTGTAGAACCTATTCAATAGAAAATTATGGAAAGTCTGGCGTTTATTTTTATTGTGTTTATCAGTATCATCGGTTTCTTCATGTTCATGTATTTTGTTCCGGTGGGGCTGTGGATTACAGCTGTATTTGCCGGAGTAAAAGTTACCATTGGTGAACTGATTGGAATGCGAATTAGAAAAGTGCCACCTGGGGTAATTGTTAATTCACTGATCACAGCAACTAAAGCTGGATTACAAGTAACAACCAGAGAATTGGAAACTCACTTTTTGGCTGGAGGTAATGTGCCCAATGTAATACGCGCATTGATCTCTGCTGACAAAGCAAATATTAGCCTAACCTTTAAACAAGCTACTGCCATTGACCTTGCTGGTCGTGATGTGTTTGAAGCGGTTCAGATTTCTGTAAACCCTAAAGTAATTACAACACCTAAAGTGGCTGCTGTGGCTGCCGATGGTATTCAATTGATTGCAATTGCCCGTGTAACAGTAAGAGCAAGTATCGCTCAGTTAGTAGGAGGTGCCGGTGAAGATACTATTTTGGCGCGTGTGGGTGAAGGTATTGTAACTTCTATTGGTTCTGCTAAATCTCATAAAGAAGTGCTGGAGAATCCGGATAAGATTTCAAAAGTTGTATTGGCAAGAGGACTGGACGCTGGAACTGCGTTTGAGATTCTTTCAATTGATATTGCTGATGTGGATGTGGGAGCAAATATTGGAGCTAAACTTCAGACCGATCAGGCGAGTGCAGACTTGAAAGTGGCTGAAGCGAAAGCGGAAGAAAGAAGAGCGATGGCCGTAGCCTTGGAACAAGAGATGAAGGCGAAAGCACAGGAAGCTAGAGCAAACGTAATTCAAGCTGAAGCTGAAATTCCTAAATCAATTGCGCAGGCTTTTGTTAGTGGAAATCTTGGCGTGATGGATTACTATAGATTGCAAAATATTCAGTCTGATACAGATATGCGCAACACTATATCTGGACAGGGAGAGACCGGATCTACAAAAGATTAGAAGAATTTAACTTACAATAGGGACTGTCTCAAAAGCGACCCGTTTTGTTGAGCGTAAGCGAAACATCTTTTAATTAGAAGCCAAAATTTAAGAGATTCTTCGCTTTCGCTCAGAAAAACGTAATCCTTATTTTTTGAGACAGCCCTTTTTTATTTACTTAGGTTGATCCAAGGCGGCTCTTGCTTGGCCAAAAATTGATTTTGATTTTTTAGGTAATAAATTTGATTGTAAACCATCGGGATAGTGCTGAATCCTGATTGGGTGAGTAATCCATATTTCTTTTCTCGCGAGACGATCACATAACCATTTCCTAAGTCATTTAAAGTTTCAAATCTCGGTTCAATCAATACAGTACCGGTTTCATCAGCAAGCCCCAAAAGCTGATTGTGTTGAATTAAAAACTTATCAGTGTCAAGGGGTAGAATTGAATCATAACGTGGTTCCAATACCAACCTTCCTGTTTTGTCAACAAACCCGAACTTTCCTCTTTTTACTATGGCCACTTCTTTTCTGAACTCGGAGACCGATTCATAGCTGGGGTTGATTACGATTTTATCTTCTGCGTTGATGAACCCCCACTTGCCTAAAATTTTTACGGCTGCAAGCCCATTTTTAAAATTTCCAATTCCTTCATAACGATTGGCGATTCTTAACCTGCCTCGATCATCAATGAAACCATATTTTCCATTTCGTATTATTCCGCGAAGGCCTTCATATTCAGAAGTGATTATTCTGGTATCATCCACTACTGCGGGGGTGGTCCTGCTAACTGTGATTCCTTCGAAATTGATTTCTTTTTCCGTTCCGTCCGGCAGAATCTCTCTTAACATTTTCCCATGAACGAATAATGCGTTTTCAGTAAAGTAGATCAGGTCATTGTCAAAGTTTTTAAATAAATGAACGCCACGTTCGAATTGCATGAAATGATTTTCGTCAATCAATTGAACGGGGAAGGGTTGCGGAGGGAGCAACCAGTTTTCATTGAAATCGATAATTCCATAGTGACCATGAAACTTTACGGCAATTTGATCTTCATTATGGGTAATGATGGAGTCGTAAACACACGACACTGTTTCTTTTCCATATCGATCCATTATCCCTGACAGTCCATAGTTTTTTACCTTGAAAAACTTTCCATTGAAGTCACTAATAAATTCATAGTTGCGTTCTGATTTACGAATCCCATAGATATCATAAAGCGACCACGATGGCTTTCCGAGTAAGGATTCTTGTGCCCGCACAAATCTTTCACTTAAAAGAATAGCGTCAAACCTGAAAGGGATTACTACCGAGTTGTCAGTTTGAATAAGACCGTACTTATTGCCTTTTTTCACTACGGCCAAATTGCCCTCCACTTGTTGGATATGGCGATATGAAACAGGAAGTACTTCCTTAAAATTTGTGTCCCATGCCCCAAAATTATTTCCGTTTTTAACGATAAAGCCTGAGGAGGCAGGGATAAGTATATCACAAAAGGTAGTGTCGAGTCCATTGTGTTGTTGATCCATGAGTATCCATTTGTTCATGGTTCTTGCTTTGATGTCCCCTTTTTCACCAATAACAATATCACGATATTGAGGAGAGACTTCCATCAACCCTTCTCGATTGATAACTCCTTGCAACAACCCCTGATGTACAATGGCCAGGTTCTTATTGAAAGGTGATATGCTATCAATTACAAAATCAGTAAGCTTTTGCCCGGTTTCTGAAAACAATGCGGATTTGTTTTCATTGTTTTGAACTCCGTAGCGGAGGCTTCCGATGGTAAAAATATTTTTATGGTTCAGAGGAATAATAATATTTCCATTCAGATCAATAACACCGTATTTAAAACTTGTTCCAGTTTTGGTGAAAACAATAGCGCGTAATCCGTCAATTTCTATTCCGTCATATTTAAAAGGTACAGTGATATTACCCTTCAAGTCGATGCATCCTTGCTTAATCGTAACAGCATCGATTTGTTTTTTTGCGATAATGCGATCGCCTCCAGAAGGGTAAAGGTTAAGGTATTCTGCCTCTGTAAGACGCTGAGCTTTAAGATTGATTAGTCCCCATTGTTTGTTAGTCTTGTAACCGGTAACCTGGCCAACAACGGAGAAGCTTCCGTCACTCCAACCCAACCCTTCAAATGCAGGAGTAATAATAACCTTCCCCGCTTCATCTTTTACTCCATACTTTCCATTCTCTTCAAAGAGCTGGTAATCTGCCCCTATAGACGGAAGAAAGCAGCAACAGTAAAATATCAAAAGGAACCCTATTCGCATTAGCGCAAAGTTAGGTCAAAGTATTAAAACGAAAAAAGCCGATCCTGTGACCGGCTTTTTTATTATTTGTCTATCCCTTTATATTCGAGGAGTAGTATTTAGTGGCCAAAGGTCTCCTCAAGATCAAAGATAAAATTGAACTTTACTTTTAAGGTAGTACTGGTGAGTTCTACAATTTCTTGATTCAAAGTAAGCCCTCCATATGACAGTTTTATGATCGTTTCGGCTTCAGCAAACTCCCATGTGCCATTAACAATTTGAGGATCCGATGAATCTTCTTTTGTTGGCCCCTCATCAAATAGGTAGGTTCCATCGGCTTTGAAGGTATGAATGTCATCAGCTGAAGAGCTTTCCGGTGGGGAAGATCCAATTCCCACAATGGTGGTCGACTTCAGTTTCCATGGTTTTTGAGTTAGTAATTCCAATCGACTTAATATCGGATCGTCATCCTTGCTGCAAGAAGAGATGAGGGTAATAGTGAGCACTAAAGTAAGTGCCAGTATTAGTTTAAATGGTTTCATGGCAAGGGATTAATGTTCAATATAAAGATAGCGGGATTATCTCTTCCGCCCTTTAATAAATACATCAATTTCATCAGGGTCGTAATTCATGTAGTAGAGACTAATTTTCCCATCTGGAGTGGTGTCAATGGTAGCAGGGATTGCATTGGCAGTTAAAAACCAGCCTGCAGGTAAAACAACAGTATTGTGAGGTCGTCCGAATGATCTGTCCCAAACAAATTCGTCATCAGCCATTAAGTAACGGTTGGGGTCAGTGTAGGTTTCTTCAATGCGCAGCCGGGTGGACTGACCTTTTTGTACTGCATCATACCAAATAACGATTACTTCAGTTTCAGCGGTTGTGGCTTCTTCTAATTTAATTCCTTTTTCTGCCAGTTGATTACCCTTCAAGGTTTCTACTTTTAGTGGCTGACCTGTATCCAAATTCAAAGCGGAGGGATTGGAAGCTTTGCTTCCTGCTCTGACCACATTTAAGTATTTGTTTTGTCCTTCTCTCGTCTCAGTGTAATCGTGATAAAGTCGGAAGGAATGAGTTTCCGGTTGTTGTAAAAAATAAACGATCTCCCGAGTTTGATGGGCACGCTCCGGGACTTCATACGTTAACCTTGCTTTAGTTTTGTCTCGTCCTTCGCCAGATTTATAAGTGTATTCTTTTTTTTCAACTTTAAGATTTACAGTCGTAGGAAGCTTGCGCCCTTCAATTCTTAGAGGTACACCAGCGGGACCGTTATTGATGTAACTTGCTTTCATTCGTCCGTCACTTTCTAAGCTTACCTGAATGGGATAGTTGCATTTTACAATTTCGTACCCACGGGGTAGTACTACTGAATTCCGTTTGATGCCTAAAGACCTTTCAAAAACGATGTGATCATTTTCTGTGAAA
>JBATLM010000159.1:0-2424 GCA_049289315.1 Cyclobacteriaceae bacterium | reverse complement strand
TGTTACGTTCTCAATCGATGAGTCAACATACAGCATTGAGATCAGCTCAGATAATGGTCGCTATAAATTAAGTGGTGAGAATGCCACTGATTTCCCTAAGGTACCTGCTGTCTCGAATGACTTCTCTGCGGTATTATCGTCAGATGTATTGGCTAAGGCCGTAAACAACACGATTTTCGCAACCAGCAGTGACGAATTACGCCCAGCGATGACGGGAGTTTATGTTAACCTTGGTGAGAAGAACACCACTTTTGTGGCTACTGATGGCCACCGTCTGGTACGCTACCGCAGAACAGATATTAAGTCGGATAGTGGCAACGCGATCATTATCCCACGTAAAGCCTTGAATTTGTTGAAAGCCACCCTGCCTACTGAGAATACCGAGGTAAGCATCGACTTCAACATGTCCAATGCATTTTTCAAGTTTGGTAGCATTCGCATGATTTGCCGCCTTATTGATGAGCGTTTTCCGGATTATGAGAATGTAATACCTTCTCAAAACCCGATAAAAATGACCATCAGCCGTACGGAATTGTTGAGCTCTTTGAAACGTATTGCGATTTATGCCAATAAGACTACGCATCAGGTAAGACTGAAAATAACTGGAAGTGAACTTCAGGTTTCTGCTGAAGATCTTGATTTCTCTAATGAGGCCAATGAAAGACTCTCTTGTGAGCACGAAGGGGAGGACATTGAAATTGGATTCAACGCTAAGTTTATCATAGAGATGTTGTCCAATTTGGATACAGATCAAATCAAATTGAATATGTCTGCTTCCAACAAGGCAGGAGTTATTCTACCCATTGATAAAGACAAAGACGAAGATATTCTGATGCTAGTGATGCCAGTAATGCTTAATCAGTATGTTTAAGCGATTCATTAACTAAATAAAAAAGGCACTCTTGAGTGCCTTTTTTATTTTCAGGAAGCTGATGTTTTATTTTAAATCATCAAAGTTAAATGACGTTTCAAGGAAACTGGTAGTGAATTTTCCTGATCTGAAAATTTGATTGTCCATTAATTTCAAGTGGAAAGGAATAGTTGTTTTAACTCCTTCAATCACAAATTCACTCAAAGCCCGTTTCATTCTGGTAATCACTTCTTCTCTTGACTGACCGCTTACAATAAGCTTGGCAATCATAGAGTCGTAGTTGGGCGGAATGGTATAGCCTGCGTACACATGGCTGTCCACACGCACACCGTGGCCTCCAGGCATGTGTAGGTTTACAATCTTTCCAGGAGAAGGTCTGAAGCCATTGGCTGGGTCTTCTGCATTGATACGACATTCCATAGCAAATAAGTTAGGGAAGTAGTTCGTACCCGAAATAGGCACTCCAGCAGCCACTTTTATTTGCTCTTTGATAAGGTCGTAATCTGTTACTTCTTCCGTAATCGGGTGTTCTACCTGAATACGAGTGTTCATCTCCATGAAGTAAAAATCACCATGCTTGTCTACAAGAAATTCTATTGTTCCGGCTCCTTCGTATTTAATTGCTTCAGCACCTTTGATAGCTGCTTCACCCATTTTCTCGCGCAACTCCTGAGTTACTACAGGGCTGGGGGTTTCTTCCAACAGTTTCTGATGCCTGCGTTGGATAGAGCAATCACGCTCTGACAAATGGCATACTTTACCATATTGGTCGCCAACAACTTGAATTTCTATATGTCTTGGTTCTTCTACGAATTTCTCAAGATAGAGACCATCGTTTCCAAATGCAGCGGCTGATTCTCTTTTGGCATCATCCCATCCTTTTTTGAATTCAGATTCATTCTTGATTATCCGCATCCCTTTTCCACCACCACCGGCTGTGGCTTTTACAATTACAGGATACTTAATCTTCTTAGCAATCTTCTTCCCTTCTTCAATGGTATCCACCAATCCGTCAGATCCTGGAATGGTGGGTACACCGGCCTTTTTCATAGTGTCTTTGGCCGTGGCCTTGTCACCCATGAGATTGATCATCTCGGGTGATGGTCCTATGAACTTGATGCCATATTCATGACATACTGCTGAAAACTCTTCATTCTCAGACAAGAAACCATAGCCAGGATGGATAGCATCGGCATTGGTAATTTCTGCTGCAGAAATAATTCTTGGAATGTTCAAATAGGAATCCTTACTGGGAGCTGCTCCAATGCAAACGGCCTCATCTGCAAAACGAACATGAAGGCTTTCACGATCGGCAGTAGAGTATACAGCCACTGTTCTGATGTCCATCTCCTTGCATGTTCGGATTACGCGCAAAGCAATTTCACCACGATTTGCTATTAATATTTTTTTAAACACAATGCGAAATTTAGGTTGTCAATAAAAGATCAGGGACTAAGCAATGCTTAATCGGGCTCTACCATAAAGAGCGTTTGCTCATATTCTACGGGAGTAGCATTTTCTGCTAATACTTTTACAATTGTTCCTGACACCTC
>JBATLM010000158.1:0-28946 GCA_049289315.1 Cyclobacteriaceae bacterium | reverse complement strand
GCTCAGACTAATATGTATTGTTCTTCCCTTACTCACTTTCGTACCAGGTGCTAAAGATTGATTTACTACCCTTCCTTTACCATTGTACTCCACTTGCAGCCCAGACTGCTCTAATAAGAAAATGGCGTCTCTAAAAGTCATGCCTTTTACATTTGGCACCTGATCTTTAGCCGCTGTATTTTTGTCCCATAAAACGGAATTTCCATTTCGCACAGCTTTTATCCAGTCATCATCTGTTTTGGTGTGATTGGATACTCCCAGTTCATTGCACAGCATTGTTAGTTCATCTTGCCTACCTGCCTGGATAACAGGAAATACACCATACTCTAAAACTTTTTTCTTCTCCATCGCCATATGAAGATTGATGTCTCTAGAGTAAATGTTATCCGCAATTTCTTTAAAGACCGGACCAGCCACGTTATTTCCGTATTGCCTCCACCCTTTTGGATTTTTGATCAATACAATCGCAGTGTATTTAGGATCATGCGCTGGAAAGTATCCAACAAATGAGGTGATGTATTTCTTAGTGTATCTTCCGTTTTCAAGTATTTGAGCTGTTCCTGTTTTGCCTGCAATTTTATAATGAGCATTTTTCAGGTTGCTCGCTGTACCATCCTCAACAACTCCCTCCAATAGTAAACGCATTTTGTTCAAGGTACTGGTGGAACAAATTCGACTGTTAAGGGTTACCGTTTCAAATTCGCTCTTTACTTGATCAGCTTTTGAAATGGCTGTTACAAAAATGGGTTTGATCATTTTTCCATTGTTAGCAATCGCATTGTAGAGCGTCAGCGTGTGCAATGGAGTCACCTCAAATCCGTATCCATAAGCCATCCATGGCAAAGTGATCCCACTCCATCCTTTTGAACCTGGGCGAAATATCTTTGGATATCCCTCACCTTTTATCTGTAGACCCAGTGGTTTTGAAAGCCTAAGGTCATCTACTAAATCGATAAACTTGTCTGGCTTCAAACCAAAATTATGATCCAGCAATTTGGCCATGGCCACGTTGGAAGAAAGTACAAACGCATCACGAATAGTCAATTTTCCATATCCACCATCATGATGATCCCTTACAGTGTTCTTGTAAAAAGTAAATTCTCCCTTACCAGTATCAATGCTATCGGTTAGTTTAATGTTGGATTCCTCTAAAAGGGCCATCATCGTTACCAACTTAAAAGTTGAGCCAGGTTCAAAAAGTCCGCCTACGGCATGATTAAATATTTCGTTATACCTGTTTCCTTCCCGCGTCAGGTTCGAAATGGCCTTGATGTGTCCAGTGCTTACCTCCATAACCACCACAGTGCCAGCGTCTGCATCATGTTGTACCATGGCATTATGCAAAGAAGTTTCAGCTACGTCTTGGAGGTTGATGTCGATAGTGGTTTGTATATCCAATCCATCCTTGGATTTGATATTATTCACATCATACACAGGCTTCCATGTGCTGCCCGCAATTTTTTGAAATAAAGCCTCTCCATCCTGGCCACCTAATGCTTCGTTGAAACTGTATTCCAACCCTGCACCTTTTCCATTTTCATTTACAAAACCAACGGTTCTGCGGCTAAGGTTGGAGAACGGGCGATAACGCACATCAATCTTTTCAAAAATAACGCCTCCTCCATAGCGACCATTTCGGAAAATGGGCCACTCTGACATTATCTTTTTTGTTTGATAATTAATTTGCTTGCGATTGAGCACTATATACTGCCTGTTAGCTGCTCTCGCATCCTGAATCATTCTCTTGTACTCCGTAGCGGACTTGTCCTTATAGTATCTTGCCAAAAGCATCGACAGAGAATCTATTCCACTCTTAAAAATATTATTTTTTGCAAGCCTTGGATCTAAAGCCACCTTATAGAAAGGTAAGTCTGTCGCGAGCAAACTTCCATTGTCGGAATAAATATTTCCCCGAGTAGCTTTTATTTTTTTATAGTCAAATGTTATCTGCTCACTGAGATTAGTCCATTCCTCTCCTTCCACAAATTGTATATGTGATATCTTCACTATTACGGCAATACCGAATAGTAGCACAAAAATAAATGCTACTCTTACACGTATTAATATGGATCTCTTAATATTCACCTTCTTTTACTACTATTTTATAGGGTGGTTTAATACTTTCTTTTAATCCTAATGACTTCACTCTACGAGCCACCTCTGACTGCTTGCTCGCAAACATCAGATCCGCTTTCAGTGTGGTGTAGTCAGCTCGTATATCTTCCACTTCTGTATGTGTTTTGTTTATATTCCTTATTGTCTTTTCAGAATAATGTGTGTTCCCGATATAGATTAAGCTTAACGTAAGCGCAAACAAGATTTTAGGAAGGTACTTTACAGGAAACCCTTCTTCGAAATAGGTTTCCAGTTTTACGTGCCTCTCAAGACCAGAAAAAATACTAGCTCCTGTCCCCTTCTCTTTTTCCTTTTGACCGATTCTAAACTTGTTCTTACTCATATCTATAACTTTTCAGCTACTCTCAATTTTGCACTTCTCGCCCTGTTATTCTGTTCAAGCTCTTCCTCCCCTGCAGTAATTGGTTTTCTACTTATAGCTCCAAATGGTCTGATTGGATTGCCATAAAAATCTTTTTCCAATTCACCGTATATTTTTCCTGTGTTGATGTAATTTTTTACCATTCGGTCTTCTAGCGAGTGATACGACATCACTACCAGTCTGCCTCCAGTTTCCATCACCTCGCCACATTGCATTAAAAATGACTCCAGTGCCTCCATCTCTTTGTTTACTTCAATCCGCAACGCCTGAAATATCTGTGCGTAATACTTAAAGTCCTTTCCGCGCGGAGCAATGGGTTTCAAAACCTCTAGCAAATCAAAGTTGCGTTCAAAATTTTTTTTCAATCTTGTTTGCACAATCACTTTAGCTGCCGTTCTGGCATTCCTCACCTCGCCATACATCCCAAAAATCTTATGCAATTTCTCTTCTGAGTATTCATTTAAAATTTGGGCTGCTGTGGTGGGACCTTGCACATCCATGCGCATGTCGAGAGGACCATCAAAACGAGTTGAAAATCCTCTATCAGGCGCATCAATCTGATGCGATGAAACACCTAGGTCTGCCAGAATACCATTTACTTTGGTGATTTGGTTTAGCCTCAAGTACTTTTTCATGTACATGAAGTTGGCTTGACAAAATGTTAAAGAACGATGGTTGATTTTTTCAGCTTCACGTTTCGCGTCCTCATCCTGATCAAAAGCAATCAACCGTCCGCCTTTGATCTTTTCCAAAATCTTCAAACTGTGCCCACCTCCTCCAAAGGTTACATCCACGTAAACTCCTTCAGGGTCGATGTTTAGAGCGGAAATACATTCACTGAGCATGACAGGCTGATGATAGCGTGCCTCACTCATTATTCGTCAAGGTATTTCTGCGCTAATTTTGACAACTCACCAGGGTCACTGATCATGTGCTTCTCATACTGAGTGGGATTCCATATCTCTACCTTGTTGCCCATACCCACCAGTATCGCTTCTTTATCGATCTGAGAATACCCAAGCATATTTTTCGGAATGAGAAATCGGCCGTTAGCATCCAGCTCAACAGTGGCAGTACCTGAGAAAAAATTGCGTTGCAACTTTCTGTACTCTTCGTTGAATTCGCTAAGACCAGAAATTTTTGAGAAGACTTTTTTGAACTCCACCATAGGATAGAGAATAAGGCATGGCTCAAATCCCCTGCGGATCACCAGCTCGCTACCAGAACTATCTGGCAACTGGCTTTTGATCCGGGCAGGCAGTACCAGCCTCCCTTTGGAATCAAGCTTGCTCTCATACTCACTAGTGAAGAAAGTCATGACGTTTTAGTGGTTGTCTTTTCTTATTTCCACCCCATCTGCGATAGGGTTGGTTCTCCTAAAACAAACATAGGTAGAAAAATAACATTTTCAACCACTTTGCCCCACTTTATGACACTTTATGGGCCCAATTGACATATAATCCCATTAAAAGGGATTTATTGAGCAGGCTTTAGCACCGAATTGAGAATTCAATTTAATTTTTATAGGTCTGATTATCAGCCATTTAATTACCAGAAATAATAAGAAAGATGCCTAAACCCTTGAAAGGATGGCATAAGAAAGCGGAACGAAAGCAAGTGGTTAAAATTGATAAGAAACCCCCATTTTAAACCACCGGCCAGGAAGAGTCATCATATTTGCCTCCTTATAAAGGGTGTCGAAAATGTTAGTAACATCCACAAAAACACCAATTCGGTCTTTTTTTGCACTTATCTGGAGTCTACAACCGAATAATTCTCCATTGTTACCCTGTCCGCATACCTCAAATAGACAGATTGCTGCAGCCGTTTCGTGTAATTAAGGCTTATTCCAGCCGAAAATTGATGTTTTAGGCTCTGAAAGGGTATACAGAGAAAATAGGGCATCACTTACTGGAAGCATCCACCTTATCACACCACTTTGAGATTGTAATAAAGAAATGAGACTAGTTGATGACTTTGTTTTGGCGAAGAGTGATTATTTGCTCAGAAGAAAGTTGTAAAGCACCTCTCAAAATTTCCTCAGAATGTTGACCAAACATTGGAGGAGCAGAGATGCTTGATATTTCGGGCATCTTTCCATTACTGTTGCTTATCACATTTCTAATACCCTTCAAATGTTCTCCATGAATTAAAATTTCTTTGGCTTCCTCCATTTCAAATACTTCCTTCACATTTTGAATTATCCCAGCAGGTATTTTAAATTTTTTACAGTTATTCATGAAGTCACTCGCATTAAAACAAGAGATACCTGTCTGCAATTCAATATTTAAGGCCTCACGGTTTTTTACTCTTTTAGGGTTTGTTGCAAAGATTGGGTTTAACCCGAGTTCACTCAACTTTAGCATCTTGCACAAATCAAGAAACTGGCGGTCACTGCCAATTGCTAGTAGTACTCTTTTTTGATCCTTAGTTATATAAGTGTCACCATAAGGTGCAATATTAGGATGGGCCGACCCTTGCCTTACTGGTAAATTCTTTGATACCAACCAATTGGTAGCTTGATTGGTAAGTGAGGTAATGGCAGCCTGAATAAGAGACACTTCCACCAAATCACCTTTACCTGTTCTCTCCTTTTTTATCAGTGCCAACAGGATTCCTTCTTTCAGGTGATGCCCTGCCAGCACATCAATTAGGGCAACAGGCATTTTTAAGGGTGCACCATCGGGTTCTCCGTTCAAGTCCATAAACCCTGACTCCGCCTGAATGACTGCATCGTAACCAACGCGTTCATTATCCGGGCCATACCCAGTAACCTGCCCATATATTAAAGAAGGGTTTTGTTTTAATAGCGTACCATAATCAACCCCCAGCTTTTCAGCATCACCAGGCTTGTAACTAGCAATAACCACATCGGCCTTTGCCGTTAACTGATAAACAATATCCTTTCCTTCATTGGTTGACAGATCAATAGCCAAACTCTTTTTTCCCCAATTCACAGAAGTAAAGTAGGCCGAAGCGGTATCATCCCCTTCATGCTTTCCTTTCCATGTTCTGGTAATGTCACCTCCCGTTTTAAGGTTCTCGACCTTGATCACCTCAGCTCCCAGTTCCGTGAAAAATTGTCCCACGCTGGGGCCAGCAAGCACAGAAGCAAGCTCCACGACCTTTAAACCATTAAACATTTCTTTACTTTGCATTGTTGATTTAAATCTAATTGTAATCCCACGAAAATATGAGGTTAATTCTAGTTCTTCTGTCTGCCGCTGTGCTTTTTTCCTGCAATACCCAACAAGGTTTAAAGCAGGGTTCCTGGAGAGGAATCGTTGATGTACAAGGACAGGAACTACCCATGAACTTTTCAGTAAAAAAGGAAGGTGATAAGTATTTGGTGGGGCTTTTTAATATGGACGAGGAAATTGTGCTTGACGAAGTTTTTCTGAAGGGGGACTCCGTAATTATGTACATGCACATTTTTGATACTGAGGTTCATGCAAAAATAGAGGGAGAAATGCTGAGCGGTTATTATATAAAGAACTTTGAAAAAGATTTCAAACTGCCTTTCAAGGCTACTTATGGTGAAGAACATCGATTCGTAAAAGCCAGTAATGAAGTAACAGAAGATTTTAGTGGCACTTATGCTGTTGACTTTGACCATGAAGGAGATACCACCGTTGCGGTTGGAATATTCAAGCAAACAGGTAATGAATTAACGGGCACTTTTTTGACCCCAATTGGAGACTACAGGTACCTACAAGGAAATGTGGTTGATGGTGAAATGATGCTGAGCACTTTTGATGGCAATCACTCATTCGTTTTCAAAGCTAAGAAGACAGAGGATGGAATATTAAAGGGAAACTTCTGGTCTGGAAAAGACTGGCATGAGACGTGGACGGGAGTTAAAGATGATAATGCCGCTTTGCCTGATGCTGAATCACTTACATTTCTAAAGGAAGGTTATGACAAAATTGAATTCAGCTTCCCTGATTTAAATGGTAAAATGATCAGTCCTGCTGACGAAAGATTTCAAAACAAGGTGGTTATTCTTCAAATCTTTGGGACCTGGTGCCCTAATTGTATGGATGAAACAAAATTCCTTTCTCAGTGGTACCCTAAAAATAAAGATCGAGGAGTTGAAATCTTAGGACTTGCCTATGAGGCAAAAGATGACTTTGACTATGCCAGTGGAAGAGTAAAAAAGATGAAGGAAAAAATGAATGTGCCTTACGACTTTGTAATCGCGGGCAACAAAGACAAAGAAGAAGCAGCTAAGACACTGCCTATGCTTAATCATGTTTTGTCCTTTCCTACCACCATCTTTATTGGAAAAGATGGCACAGTAAAGAGCATCTACACTGGCTTTTCAGGGCCTGGCACTGGTATTTATTATGAGCGATTCATACAACGTTTTAACCAGACTGTGGATGAACTTTTAGCTGACAATATTGCTTCAATACAGTAGGTTTGCAGTTAGAATGAGTAGAACCTATTCTCATTAAAACGAGCCTTTTTAAATTATGTCAAAAAGAGTTGTTGTTGGACTTTCGGGAGGTGTCGATTCAAGCGTAGCCGCTTATCTGCTTAAAGAGCAAGGCTATGAGGTAATTGGCATGTTCATGAAAAACTGGCATGACGATTCCGTTACAATAAGTAAAGAATGCCCGTGGCTGGATGACAGCAATGATGCTATGATTGTGGCACAACACCTAGGCATCCCTTTTCAAACCATTGATCTAAGCGAAGCTTATAAAGAGCGGATTGTTGATTACATGTTCGCTGAATATCAGCGTGGACGGACTCCAAATCCTGATGTACTTTGCAATCGTGAGATTAAATTCGACATCTTTTTAAATGCGGCCATGAAATTGGGAGCCGACTACGTGGCCACCGGCCATTATTGCCGAAAAGGTGAACTGAACCAAGACGGGGAAGTTATCCATCAGCTGCTGGCAGGTTCAGACAATAACAAAGACCAAAGTTATTTTTTATGTCAACTTACCCAGGCGCAGTTGGCTAAAGCTCTTTTCCCTATTGGCGAATTGACCAAGCCTGAAGTTCGAGCCATCGCAAAGAAAATGGGATTGGCTACTGCAGAGAAAAAAGACTCTCAAGGACTTTGCTTTATTGGTAAAGTACACCTACCTGAATTTCTTCAACAAAAATTAAAAACAAAAAAAGGTAAAGTCATAGAAGTGCCAGAAGATGCTGCTATTTTCAAAAATGGATGGAGTAAAGAAGATTATGCTTTACTTACTAAACCCTACGATTTAAATCCAGAAGTAGGGGCCGTAGTCGGTGAACACAATGGCGCACATTTCTATACCATCGGCCAGCGAAAAGGTTTGAACATGGGTGGTTTTCCTAAGCCCATGTTTGTTATTGGAACAGATACAACCGAGAATGTAATTTATATGGGGCAAGGAGAAGACCATCCCGGCTTGTACAGAAGGGGGCTCTTTATCCAAAAAGAAGAGGAACATTGGATACGCACTGATCTGACTTTAAAAGAGGGTGAATCAAGAAAATTCAAAGTAAGGATAAGGTACCGTCAACCCTTGGAAAATGCTGAACTGATCAAGCATAAGGAGGGCATATACATTGTTTTTGATAATCCACAACGAGGAGTAGCTCCCGGACAATTTGCCACCTGGTACGATGGGGACGAACTTATAGGTTCTGGAGTTATTAGTTAAAACTAAAAGACCGTCTCAAAAGTTATCAGAGAAGCGCTTTTCTGAGCGATAGCGAAGAATCTTTCCCTATTTAGACCTTGAATAAGGGATGTTTCGCTATCGCTCAACAAAGCGGAACACTTTTGAGGCGGGCTCTTTCGAAGGAATTAATTTTCTGCTGCATCTTCTCTGGCATTCTTTATTCTTTTGTGCTTCAACCTCGCTTTCTTAATGCGTTGATTCTTAACTCTCGCATCTTTGATTCTCTTGTTCTTTATGCGAGCATCCTTGATGCGCTTATCTTTAATACGCGCATTTTTAATTCTTGCATCTTGCATTCTCGCATGCTTGATACGCGCCTGCTGGATACGTTGCTGCGTCAAGTCAGGTTGATCCATACGTATTTGTTTGATACGGACTTGCTGTATCCGCGCTTGTTGTACACGATCCACCCTATCAGCGCGAGTTATCACATCGGTAGGTCTATCCTGAGCAAACGTTGCTACTGAAATTCCCATTAATCCGCTGATTACTAACATCATTACCTTTTTCATAATTGTAATTTTTAGTTAAACAGTATTTGGAGGTTAGACTGTAGCGAAGCGCTAAGGTTTAATCCCTATAAAAAAGGGTTGAATGAACCAAAAAGACTTTCTAGTATTTGATGTTAGTTAAGTGTTGAGAATGATGTTTCATTCCCATAATACACTTTAGAGTAATCGTGGTTTGCAGCAAATGACCGTACGAAGTACCGGGTATTGGGTGTTAATGACTCTAAAAGAATACTGTACTCTCCTTTGTCGTTGGTCATGCCCAAATCGACTTTGTTGCTTGCAGTGAACAGATTAAGATCCGGTGATTCACTCCAAAGAAATCCATAACGAATAGGACGTATAGTTCCTGTCTCCTTGATCTCCATTTCCAACACCACGCTCGTTGATCCAATCTGTTGGGCCTGCATAGTGATCAACTCTGGAAACTCAGCTTCTTCTGAGTCACAGCTTAGAGAAATCATTAAAAAAAATAATATTAAGAAGCGCAGATTGACCATTCTACATAAAGGTAAGGACTACAATTCCTTAAATCCAGAAACTCCACCTGAAACAATAAACTTCATGGCCGAAGGCCCTGATATCTGCAATGGCTTTATGCTGGTTTTGGGAACCAGGAAATGATTACCAGAAATGGCATACGAATGAGGAAAATAAACCGCTACCATATCGTTAAGCCCCAGATCAGACAAATCCTTTTGCGTTACAAAACCAATCTGATAGATCTCATTTTCTTTATTGACGGTGACCAATACCGGCTTATCAAACTTTTTCTTTTCTCCCACAAAAGCAGATAACAAATCCTTTAATGAAGAGTATATCAATTTGATGAACGGAATCCGATTCATTCCTACCTCAAAAATCTCTACGAAGGTTTGAAAAGCATAAGTAGAAGTGAGGTAACCGAAAATACTGATGGCTGCGATGATGATAACAAAACCAATACCCGGTATGGTGAAGTTAAGCAGGCTATCGAGCCAACTGAAGCTTATAAATATCACATAGGCTGTAGCTGTTAACGGAACGATAAACAATGAACCACTGAAAAAGTACCTGGCAAACTTTCTTAGCATTTCGCGCATAATGGTAGGTGTTATTAACAAAAAAGGCTCCCAATTAATCAGGAGCCTCTGAATTCATTTCCTGAAACTGATTACAAAGCTATTCCAATAAAGGACTTGAATGCAATACCCATCAATCCTGTGATGATCATGGTAAGTCCCAAACCTCTTAGCCCGCTAGGCACATTAGAATATTTTAGTTTTTCACGAATGGCTGCAAGGGCTACGATGGCCAACATCCAACCAATTCCTGATGAAGTTCCAAAGACTGCGGCTTCCGCCAAAGTATAATCTCTTTGCACCATAAATAATGCACTACCAAGAATAGCACAGTTCACAGCAATCAATGGAAGAAATATACCCAGTGTGCCATATAATGCAGGAGAAACCTTCTCTATAATCATTTCTACCAATTGCACCATACCAGCAATGATGGCGATAAACATAATGAATTGAAGAAACTCCAGGTTCATGCCTTCAAATTGAGGGCTGATCCAAGTAAGTGCGCTTTCTTTAAGGATATACTGCTGTATCATCCAGTTGGCAGGCACAATGATCGTTAAAACGAAAACTACTGCTGCTCCCAATCCGATGGCTGTAGACACTTTCTTTGACACTGCTAAGTATGAACACATGCCCAAAAAGTAGGCAAAGATCATGTTGTCAACGAAGATTGATTTTATTCCAAGACTTACTAGTTCCATTGCTAAAGTCGTTTACTTGTTATTGCTCTACGTATCCTGTTTTGGTGCGCTGTATCCATATGATGATCGCCAGGATCATAAATGCTCCGATGGAGTCCACCATCAAACCATTGTTGACGTAAGGAATGTTAAGCGCTTCAAATACTTTAAAATTCAAAATCGATCCTGATCCTAAGAACTCTCTAAAGAAAGCAACTGCAAGGATGATCCAGGCATATCCCAATCCACTACCTAATCCATCGAGAATGGAATCATACGGTTTGTTACCCATTGCAAAAGCCTCAAGGCGGCCCATTACAATACAGTTGGTGATGATCAAACCAACGAAGGCACCCAATACTTTATACATTGGGTAGTTAAATGCTTTCAGGAACTCACTTACCAGTGTTACAAAAAGTGCAACAACCGCTAGCTGCACGATAATTCGAATACGGTTTGGGACATAGTTTCTTATTAGTGAAATAAGAAGGTTTGAAAACACCATCGTAAAAATTACCGCAAGACTCATGATAATGGTAGGCTCCATCTTAATCGTAATCGCCAACGCAGAACATATTCCTAGTACCTGAATGGTGATAGGGTTATCTTCATTGAGGGGGTCACTGATTAATTTCTTACGTCTCTTAGAGAGAAGATCTTCCGACTTTTTCTCTACTACTTTTTCTGCTGCTACTTCTGTGCTCATACTATTATCTATTAAAGTCCTGCCACGTTCTGTGACTTTACTTTTTCAAAATATGCTTCGTAACTATTCAAATACTGCTTCAACATGTCATTTACTCCATTGCCCGTCATGGTGGCTCCAGACATGCCGTCTATATGATGCGGATCCAATGGCGCACCTTTCTCTCCCTTCACCATATCAACTGAAACTAGGTCACCTTTTTCGTTGTAAATCTTTTTACCAACGTATCGTTCACTTATTACAGGATCTTCGGAAATACGCGCTCCCAGCCCTGGTGTTTCTTGCAAGTGACCAAAAGAGATTCCCTTTACTGTTTCAAAGTTGGCATCCAATGCAATAAATGCCCAAACACGATTCCAAAGTCCATTTCCATAGGTTGGCAAAATGTAAGCATCTACTTTAGTAGAATCACTTTCATTTACATACTTAAATACGGGCAACAGGCGCTCCTCTGGTTTTAATTTAAAGTTTTTAGACACATCTACTTTCTCCGCAACGATCGGCTGTCCCTTCTCATCCTTCTCTATCAATTCGCCTTTCGAGTTGACAACAAAACTCACAATTCGTTTGTCATAAATCGCCAGCACATCGTCATCATCCGTGATGGTCATCACTGCACCGAGAATCTGAGATTTCGTATCGTACTCAATAGAAATAGCCTGACGCGGTCCCAATAAAATGGAAGTGACCGCCAACGTTCCACCTACAAACACCGTAGTGATTAAGGTGAAAATAATAATGTAAGAATTAGACTGTCGCACGTTTTAATCTTCTTTTTTTGTTAGCACCCACTACATAATAATCAATTAATGGAGCAAATACGTTCATTAATAATATTGCCAGCATCACTCCTTCCGGGTATGCTGGGTTGAATACTCTGATTATGATCGTTAATACTCCAATTAGAAACCCGTAAATCCACTTTCCCGTTTCTGTTTGGGAAGCAGTAACCGGGTCGGTAGCCATAAATACAGCACCAAACGCCAATCCACCAATCACCAAATGGTAATGTGCCGGCATCAACATAAATTCATTAGCACCTATGAGGTTCATCGCAAATGCCATGAAATAACTTCCTGCAAATACACTCACTATTATTTTCCAGCTTCCTACTCCGGTGGCAACTAGAATTACCGCCCCAATAAGACACATCAATACAGATGTTTCGCCAATACTACCAGGGATTGCTCCCATGAACAGGTTAGTAAAACTGAATAGGCCATCGGCCCAACCTGCACCAAACGCATTGAGACTGCTGACTACATTCTCACCTGTAGCTAATGAAGATGCTCCTATAGATAATGGCGTAGCTCCTGAAAATCCGGCTACAGCCGTAGCGTCACCAAAGTGTGTCCATACATCACCAGAGATATCAGAAGGATAAGCAAAGTATAAAAATGCCCTGGCGGTTAAAGCCACATTCAACACGTTCATTCCCGTGCCTCCAAAAGCTTCTTTTCCAATAATTACTGCAAATATGGTAGCCAATGCTACTTGCCATAAAGGAATATCCGGAGGCAATACCAATGGAATAAGCATACCCGTCACCAAGTACCCTTCATTTACCGGGTGTCTTCTTATTGTTGCAAAAATAAACTCAACCCCTAGGCCTACTGCATAAGACACTACTACAATAGGTAACACTTTCAAAGAGCCTATTAATATTTTATCCATCAACGCTGCACCTGGTTCACCGATAGCAATAAAATGCTGATGACCCACATTCCAGATACCAAACAGCAAACATGGCACCATGGCGATTACCACTGTAATCATCAGGCGCTTCAAATCTACTGCATCCCGGATTTGTGCTCCTTTATCTCCGTTGACTGAATTGGGTGAAAAGGCAAAAGTCTCAATCGCTTCATAAGCATAGAAGTACTTTTCCCACTTACCCCCTTTTTCAAAGTGATGCTTTACCTTATCGAATTCCTTGCGTATAAACTTCATACTCTGAATCAGCTATTCTGTAACAATTCAATTCCATCCCTCAATATTTGTTGCACGTTGTGCTTAGATACATCTACAAACTCGCACAAGGCCAAATCTTCCTCAATCACTTCGTAGATTCCCAACTCCTCCATCTCATCAATATCTTCAGCCAAGATTGACTTTATTAAATAAGTAGGAAGAATATCCATTGGGGTAACACGCTCAAACACTCCGGTCTGAACAAATGCTCTTGGCTCTCCGTGTGTATTGGAGTCTACTTTAAACTCTTTACCTCTGGCAAGAAATGAAAACAATCCAAGTGCTCTGTGGAAACTCACCTTATTCATTGAAGGAGCAATCCATCCCATGAATTCATAATAGTCTCCCTCTGGAATGACAGTAACGTAGTTATCTAAAAATCCAACGTACCCATCACTGTTCACTCTTGTTCCAGTCAATACGTTACCAGAAATTGCACGAACGTGATCACTGGTCAATCTATCGGCAATCAGGTTCTTTATGGATGTACCTGTATATGTTTTAAAATACTGTGGGTCTTTTACTTCCGATCCTACCAAAGCGATGGTACGGGATGCATCATGAATTCCATTAAGGAACAGTTTTCCAATTTGGATCACACCAAAGGGATTGACTGTCCACACCACGTCACCTTTATTAATAGGATCGAGATGATGGATTTGTACTCCCACGCATCCAACAGGGTGCGGTCCGGAGAATTTGTTTAACTCTACACCTGAAGTTTGCGAGAAAACGGATGATATTTCACTTGTAGTATGAACATTCAAATGAACCAATCCATTTGTGAATTTTTTAAGGATATCCAGGCCCACTTGAAAGTACTGATCCTGCCCTTTGAAAAGCACGCTATAATCAGGTGCCAGAGGATGGGTATCAAATGCAGAAATATGAATCGCTTTTGGCTTGGCTTCAGGGTCGGCAATGCTACCATAAGGGCGCTGCACGATATTAGGCCAAACGCCTGCTTCCAACATTAACTTTTTTGCCTCATCAGCAGCCACTTTGGTCAGATCAGAGGTGGAGTACTTTTTAAAAGTCTTGTGGTCAACCTGCTTGTCGGCTAATATCCTTATTTCCAGCAGCTTACGCTTTTCACCTCTTTTTACCTCAGCAATTTCTCCACTTACAGGAGCTACGTGAACTACGTTGGGATATCTTTTATCGTGAAAAAGTGGCGTACCGGCTTTTACGGTGTCACCCTCCTTTACGAGCACTTTAGGAAGATACATACCGGGAAAATCCGTAGGTTTTACCGCATACGTATCTGAGTGTTCAATTTGAGTGACTTTGGGAGCAGCTTTGCCCGCAAGATTGATGTTAAAACCTTTCTTGATTCGAATGAATTTGCCCATGCTTAGGTGGCAATTTATTTAGTTTAGGCCGTGGCAAAATTAGTAATTTAATCCATTGGGCAAAGCCTAAAAAGATTTAAAGAATGCAACTGTTTGTTGAACGGAAAGTACACGAAAATCACCTGAGGTTAGGCACCATTTTGGCTGTTGCGAGCCGTACTACCTCATCTACTTGTTCATCAATTGTAACATGAGTCGTATCAATCACTGTTGCCCCCTTGGCCTTTACAAGAGGGCTCATTTTTCGGTTGCTGTCGTATTCATCTCGCTTACGCAAATTCTCTATCACACTGTCCAGGTCTACCAGTTCGTCTCGCTCCAGCAACTCCTTTTGTCTTCTGAATGCACGGACTAAAAGATCTGCGGTGAGAAATAGTTTCAACTCAGCTTCAGGAAAAACGATTGATCCAATATCCCTTCCATCCATAACAATCCCCTTCTTTTTTCCCATCCTTCTTTGCTCTTCCACCATGGCATTACGAACCTCTTTAATGGCGCTCACCTGACTTACCCATTCAGATACCTTCATCTTTCTGATTTTTTTTTCCACATTCAGTCCGTTGAGGTAGGTTTCTGTCATTCCCTGAGGGTTGATTTTAAAACTCACCTTCACATCAGCAAGCGCACGCGATACTTCCTTCGGATTGGTAATCGCAACGTGATGTTCTAAAAAGTAAACAGTTACGGCACGGTACATTGCTCCCGAGTCGACATAAAAGTACCCCAGTATTTTAGCGACCTCCTTGGCGGTGGTGCTTTTTCCACATGCAGAATGTCCATCAATGGCTACGATAATTTTTCGCATAATTAACAGTCTTTAAGTGGACAAGGAATTGGCTTACCTCTTTTTAGCTTTTTATGTTTATGTGTATGAGATGAAGAAGCACATGAAACCATAAAGGCCAGTATCATGATGAGTGCAATTGCTTTTATTGAACGAAGTAGTTTCATGTGTTACTATTTTTTAGTTGTTGCGCCTCGTGCATTTTAGTCACGTAAGCATGGCATCCCCAATGATATATATTATAGAGTGAATCTATCATTTGATTTCATTCTCGTAGTTCATTCTAAATCCAATTTTTTGCCCTGCTCCCAACTCGCTGGTTTTTTCCAGTTTCTGATGTAGGGTAATGAACCTGACCTGTGGGAATGGCGGTGCCATCAGATCATTTTCGATTGCCGTAGTAAGGGAGTGCTGTGCAATGGCATTCAAGTCAGCTGGTTCAATCGCTTTTGACGATATCTGCTTAAACAAGAAACCAAGTCTACCCTCTCCCTCTACCAGAAAACGGTTTTCATGGTTGATCAGTATGCGTGCCACCAAATATCCAGGATCGTTGACCCTGTTGTATCTGATAGAATCAGACATAAAATTATAAACCATTATCTGTCCAAAATACCGGTTGATTTCATTTTCCCTGCAGTAAGGCAGTTGCATAGCTGCATGGGTCTCTTCGAAGGTGACAATATTGGTATGCAATACGAAAATTAAAAGGTCACCTGCTAGCTTCACTTGAAACTCGTGTTCATTGACTTCTATGAAATCAACAGTAACATCATTTTCGTCCATTTTCTCCTCTTCGCTCAGGCTGTCTACAATCCGCTTTGATTCATTGGCCAATACACTAAAAGCTGCTAACAGATTTTTGTAAGTAATCTGCTTAGCTACTGATTTATTCTCTAAGATAGTGCGAATATGAACCAATGGGTCCTGTTGCTGGCTCATTGTATTTTAATTAAGTTTGGATAGGCCATGCCTTAAAATTATAGCATATGGAAAAGAACAAAGAAGGAAACGCGGAAAAGTTTTTCAAAGATTTCGGTAAAAAGGTGGATCAATTTGTGGTTGAACTGAATGAGGCCAACGATCGGTTAAAGAAAGATTTTGAAGGCAAATATGAAGACCTTAAAAAGACAAAAGACAACCTCAAGAAAGAGGTTAAGAACAAGGAGCGATGGAAGGATGTAGAACAATCATTGAAAAAAGCGGGAAACGAATTGGAGAAGGCTTTCAAGGCTGCTTTCCAAAAACAAAAGAAAAAGAAAGCTAAGACCAAATCTGATACTAAGACTAAAACAAAATCTACTGCTAAGGCTAAGACCAGCTCTAAAACCAAGGCGAAGAAGAAAAGTAGTAAGTAAGGAGTAAGCATCAAGAAGTAAGAAGTTACTCTTACCTCTTGATGCATCCCGCTTCATCAGATTTTAACTGATTTCCACTTTCCTTTTCTAAAAATGATTATGCTCGCAATGGTAAGCGCAGACTCAGCAATAGGGATGGCAGCAAATACGCCTATCGGACCAAAGTCCAGTTCTATGGCCAACACATACGCCAGCGGTATTTGAAGAAACCAGAATGCAAACAAGTTCAACACAGTGGGTGTTCTTGTATCTCCTGCTCCATTGAAGGATTGCGCTATCACCATTCCGTACCCATAAAAGATGTAACCCAGTCCGATGATCTGCAAGCATCGTGCACCATAGTAGATCACATCCTCCTCATTGGTGAAAATCCGGAGTATGTTTTCTGCAAACAGCAAGAACACCACCATTACTACAGAAAGAAATATCATATTGTAGAAACCCGTTTTCCATACAGACTGCTCTGCACGATCCGGTTGCTCAGCACCCAGGTTCTGCCCCACCAGCGTAGCCGATGCATTGGACATTCCCCATGAGGGTAATATGGTGAACATAATCACTCTTATGGCGATTGTATATCCAGCCAATGCCGCACTACCAAACCCCGCCATGATCTTTACTAAGAATATCCAACTGGCGGATGCAATTAAAAACTGACTGGTACCTCCAACCGAAACCTTCAGTAGCCGACCGATGATAGACCAGTTGACAGCCAAAGGAGCCTGATGAATTTTTAAAATACCTTTGCCCCTTATGAGGTATACGATCTGATAAACAACACCGGCAGTTCGTCCAATATTGGTAGCAATCGCTGCACCCTCCACACCAAACTCAGGAATAAATCCAAACCCGAAGATAAACATTGGGTCGATGATGATGTTGAGGATATTGGCAAACCATAATGAGCGCATGGCCACCGCTGCGTTTCCCGCTCCACGGAATACTGCATTGATCAGGAACAAAAGCATAACGCTAAAGTTCCCTACAAACATCCACCGCGTGTAACCGGAACCAGTGGCAATTATCTCTTCGGACGCACCCATCAAAATGAGTATGTCTTTATAGTAAAAGAAGCCCATGATACCAATTAGGAATGCAATGGCAAACCCGATATAAATAGATTGTAAGGCAGCTTCTGCTGCACCTTTGGTATTTTTCTCTCCTATCCTTCGGGCTACCATGGCCGTGGCCCCCATGCTGAGGCCAATGGCTATGGAATACACTATCATAAGCACCGATTCTGTTAACCCTACTACAGCAACTGCATTGCTGTCGTTGAGGCGGCTTACATAAAATATGTCTACCACCGCAAACAAAGACTCCATGGCCATTTCCAAAATCATTGGAATGGAAAGCATGAAGATGGCCTTGTTGATACTGCCCTCTGTGAAGTTTTGTTCGTCTCCACGGATGGCCTGCTTAAATAATTGAAATATAGAAGTTGATTTTGCTAAACCTCGCATGATAAAATATGAATATAAATGAATGAATAGATCTCGTAGAGATCAAAAATTAGATGGTCTTTAGAGACCGCAGACAACCGGCAGCCCCGGTAGGCAGCCGGTGAGAATTCCCAGCTTCATATTCGTAAGTGTTTAGCGTTTTGTCAGAACGAGGGCGAAGATGGGAAAAAACACTGAAATAACGGAAATGTTTTTAATAAAATTTAAATGAAAATCATAAATAAATAGGCCTGTCCATTTATAACTCACTGATTATCAGAAAGAAATATTTAACTTTATTTTTCTTCACCAGGCTCTACCAAAATGGGTTTTGCCTCTTTCTCATCTTCCTTTTTATTGGTCATCAGACCCACCATCATCACGAGCGCAGTGAGCACGATCACTTGCATTACCAAAGATTTGTTCATCAAAGAGATATTGGCCGATACTGGCAAGGTGAAAAACAATAGTATGGTAATGAGGCCTCGGGGCGCTATAAATAACAGCGGGCTAAGTTTAATTCCATAGAGCTTGAGTTGAAGGGTACGGATACCAAAGATTAAAGCGACAATCCCAACTGCCCATACCAACGTATCCGTATTCAATATTTCGTGGGTTTCTATAAGGTAGCCAAACAACAGGAAGAACAATGCCCTTACTACGAATGCTGCCTCTATAGTGATTTCCTTAAATCTATCTACCTCTTCCTCCAGCGCAGTGGCCTTTAGTTTTTGTATCCATTTGAATTTTTTCAACTGATCAAAATTGCCCATGAACAAGCCAAAGATGATAATGAATATCAAAGCTGGGAGATGGTAAATCTCTGATATGGCATAGATGAGTATCAAGAGTAAAATAATGGGTGTATGTTTTATATGATGATCGATACGACTTAATAATAAAGAGAGCCCCATAGTGGCCACAAGGGATACCACCATCATTATTACCAGTTGCACACCAAAATGCCAGAACGCGACCAAATCGATTACTGCATTGAGTGCAATGAAATTAAAAAAGAGTACGCCCAATATATCTGACAGTGTACTTTCGTAAACGGCAAACTCCCGATTATCTTCCTTCAGGTTCTTTACACTGGGTATGGCAATGGCACTGCTGATGACACAAAGTGGAATGGCGTTGAGCAACCCCACACGGAAAGACACCTCACCGAAGTATTGAAATAAATAGCCCAGTACAAAACCCAATAGCAGTATGGGAATGAGTGCTATAAAAAAAGAGCGCTTGATGATGGGCGTTTTACTTTTATTCATCTCCAACTCCAGGGCGCCTTCCAATACAATAAGGATCAGTCCCACCGTGCCAAGAATGGGTAACAGTGGGGTAAGCACAGGAATGTTCAATTCAAATAGCCCAGCCAATTGTCTTACAATCCACCCCAGCAGCAGAAGGAGTATTACAGAAGGAATTTTTGTTTTGGGTGCCGTGATGCTGAACACAAAGGCAATCAATAACAGTGTGCAGATGGTAATGATGATTGCAAAGTTCATAGGATCGTTAAATGATTCAAGACAGCATTAACTAAGCAATGCTTTGAGTTCTTCATCAGATTGATGAATGGCGATAAAATTAGGTCCAATAAAATCCTCATGCTTGAATTTGTATTCTCTAAAATCAACACTTTGCGGGTAGAGTTTCCCAACAATATATCCATGCTGTTTGAAGAAAGTGTAAAAATCAATTAAAAGCATACGGGTCACTATATTAATAGTGCCATACTCAAATTGTACCATTCTAATCTTTCTTTGTTCCAAAGATTTCTTAAGTCCTATCACTGCATTCATTTCAGTGCCTTCCACATCCAGTTTAAGGAAATCAATTTTTCCTATCCCATGCTCCATAATGAAATCATCTTCCAGCAACAAGGTTTATCGTTTCGCGTCTATCAGAAGTTGAGTTCTCACCTGTAACATCAAACAAGGAAGAGTGCGCATTGGAATCATATAAATTAATTGTCTGCGTACTCTTCTTCTTATAAAATCCATTTTTAAAAGTTTTGACTTGAGGATGTTTCTCAGTTGCCTTGCAAAGAATTTCGTAAGTACTTTGTACCGGTTCAAAACTATAAATATCCGCAGTAGGGCAATACTCTGAAACAAGCGAGGCATACTCGCCTATATTGGCTCCCACATCAAAAATAATCGTTGGATTGTGTGTTCCAATTTTCTTCAGAAGCCAAGCTTCTCCATTGCTATGGATGTCATGGTTTCTATTTTCATAGAGTTTATTGAAAGACCTTCCCAGTCCATCAAATGCCTTAAAAAATAGATTGCGTGTATTCCTCTTGAAGGCCTGTTTGATAAACTTCATTGCTGAAGATAACAAAATTTACAAGCTTCAGCCGTTTAAAAAAGTAAACTTAAAATCAGCCGAAAGTATTGAACTTATAAGCGGTGCGCTGGATGTACTTGTCTCCCGGTCTTAATGTAGTTGAAGGAAAGTCGGAGTGATTGGGTGAATCCGGAAAGTGTTGTGTCTCTAAACAAATGGCCGAGCGGTAGGGATATGTTTTACCGCCTTTGCCTTTGATGGTATCATTGAGGTTGTTGCTGCTATAGAATTGCAAACCCGGCTCGGTGGTCCACACTTCCATGACCCTTCCAGATGTAGGTTCTTTTACTACAGCAGCTTTGGCGTATGTCTCCTTTTTTTTCAATACCCAATTGTGGTCATAGCCATTGGCAATTTTCATTTGAAGGTCCTTTTCCTGGATATGCTCTTTGATGGGTTTTGCTGTTCTAAAATCAAACGGTGTGCCACCCACCGGAATAAATTTGCCTGTAGGGATCAAAGTATCGTCTACTTCGGTGATGCTGTCCGCATTGATCATCAGTTCATGATCTAAAATATCTCCTACCCCTTCACCAGCCAGGTTGAAAAAGGAGTGATGGGTAAGGTTGAGCACTGTAGGTTTTGTAGTGACCGCCTCATAATCTATGACAAAACTGTTTTTGTTGGTGAGCGTGTAGGTCATCTTTACGGAAAGCTTACCCGGAAACCCTTCTTCTCCATCTTCACTCTCATAGGTAAGGCGCAGGGCTTTTCCTTCTTCCACCTCTAATGGTGTCACCTGCCACAACACATTATGAAAACCACCGGGGCCACCATGCAGGGAGTTAGGTCCATTGTTTTTGGCCAGTTGATATTCCTGTCCATCGAGTTGGAATTTACCATTGGCAATGCGGTTGCCATAGCGGCCTATAACTGCTCCGAAGTATTTTTTTCCGGTAAGGTATTCTTCCGGTGTATCGTAGCCCAGCACCACATCTGCAAGCACGCCTTTTCTATCCGGCACCCAGAGCGACATTACCTTGGCGCCATAATTGGTTACGGTAAGTTTAGCACCCGTTTCGTTTTGAAGGGTGAATGTTTTGAGATCGGTGGGTGAGATGGAATTGCTCATGTTTTTGTATAACGGCAATTAAGGAAGGATGGGTTAGAATTGGAAGGAGTTTTTGTGGAAAATGGCAATCCTTCGTTATGAAGACCTCACTCAGCCTTCGCTAAACAGCCTTCGCCAAAAGCTTCGGCTGTCACGAGCTACGGCTGACAGGCCCGCCCTCTTCCGCCAGTAGGCGGACACGGCCCCGGTGAGAGGGAGTAGAGTTCACTACTATGAAATACTTATTACCCAACAGATCACGTCATCGCCAGCCTTCGCTAAGGCTGCGGCAGGCAGGCGAAGGCAGGGCTGGAATTGAGTGAGGTGACACTTGAGATCTCCTAGCTATCAAAAGATTAATGATCAGACCGAGCTAGACACTTACGCTAGTTGGGATTCTCCTTTTTTTCCAAAGAAACTTAATAATCCAAACATACGAGTAAACAAAAAATCTAGACAAAAAGATGCTTCATCCCGCCTGCCATCCCTCCCTCGCCTTTTTGCTGGGCCTACGCACTCTCTCATCCTATTAAAAATTTGTTAGTGTTGGAGTATCTGCGATCATTGTTGCCGTCATTCAGCCTGTCTGACTTCTGGCGGAAGCTACCGAGCGGAGGTTCGTAGGTAAGCGCGCCTGCCTGCCGCAGGCAGGAAGAATCTCTTGCTGTACACCTCATTGAACGGAAATAACCTCCACGCTAGGGATAGGATTTGAACGTCATCGCTATACGAAGCCGGCCGATGGCTACACGAAATGAACCGACCCGTATACGAAACGAACCGAGTGCTGTACGAAACGCGCCAGTGCTTATATGACTTTAGCCGAACCGTATATGAAACCTGCCAGTGCTTATACGAAATGAACCGATCCCTACATGACTTCTGCCGAGTGCTATACGAAACCTGCTGACCCGTATACGACTTTAGCTGATGCTCACTTGTATTTGGCTGACCCGTACTCTACTTTGGCTGATGCTCACTTGTCTTTAGCTGATTCGTATATGTCATTTTTAGGCAGTAACTCGTTGTTGACGCCATTCTGAGCTACAAAGCGGTGGTTGGCGGCTCCATATTTTCCCTTACCTTCTTTTTCATAAGAAACTCAAAGCCAAAACGGACATTGAACCTGCTGGTATAGGGGCTGTTGTTATGGTCATCATAAAAATTGTAGAGGAATTGGAAGTTACCTTTGATGGACTTCATAAAATCATATTGCTTCTTCATACCAATAAATGCACTTCCTACCCATTGATTGCCCCCGAAGTCTGTAGGACTGAATACATTGGGTGGAACGAACGTGTACATTTTCTCTACTTCTGCTCTCACTGAAAAGCCCTTCTTGATCTTAAACTCCAGGAAGGTTCTTGGTCCATAAACCCGATCAGAGGAAGTGAATCCTAAATGACTGGTGATACCTATTCTTTCGTTCCAACCCAGCCCAGCAACAAACCTTCCTGAGATCAAATAGGCTATTGAGGGGTTGTAATCCAGCCACACGTTTTCTGATTTTTGGATTTGAAAGGTTATACCCGGCACTAATCGCTCAATTAGTGGTTTGTCCTCCATGGCATTGGGCTTCCGTTTGGGAATGTTCTCTAGGTCGGTTAGCTCTGTGTATTTCTTCTTGTAGCTGTTGACTTTGTTGATGGCTTCTTGCAGGACTGCCTCCTGACCTTTGAAATGATTTTTCGCCAGCTTAGGCGCCTGCTGCAAAGCTTGTTGTTTCATGGCTTCTTTATCACCACCGGCAGCTATCATCCCCTTGTAGCCATCCAACTCCTGGCTTTTTTCAGAGAGCACATCTGCATTTCCCATTTTAACTGCTTCTGACTCTAATTTTTCTGGGACTTGCTTTACCTCTCCTAAATTGCCGGAGGAAATACTTTTAAGGTCTTCACTGTACCCACCTATCTGACCCGTGGCTTCACCCACTTTTCCGAGTTGCTCTTGTACACCATTCAGTTCATCCATAGCTGGTAATTCACCCTTTAAATCAGGAATGCCTATGCCCCCTGCACCATCCAATTTTGGAATTTCCGATTGATCCAAGCCCAAATCAGTAGATCCTAGTGAACCATCAACTCCTGCAACGCCTGGCGCATCCACTCCCGGAAGGTTTAAGTTACCCGGAAGGTTAGCTCCTTCCCCTCCTTCAGATTTCATTAAATTAAGCTTTTCATTCACTTTCTGCTCTACTTTATTGGTAGGACTGTTTACTTTCTCCTGAACAGCATTCACTTTGTTCTGGACAGTTGCTACTTTCTCATTGGCTTTATTGAGTGTGTTATTCGGAATCTGATTGAGGCTATCCAACAACCTGGTGTACTTTTCTGTAGGCAGCTGAAGTCGATTGAGACTATCTATTTTATGTGTTATCCTTTCTCTCACTGAATCTACTTTATTATTGTGCAATGAAGTATTCAGCGAATCCTGAAGATGGGTTACTTTAGAGGTAAGTGTATTCAGGGTGTCCAGTTTTTCTAAGGTGGTGGTATTGATAGAATCTATTTTCTCAGTTTGATTGGTGGCCAATGAATCTATTGCTGCTACCGACAACCTGTGTGATGCAGTAGAATCTTGCTCGGACTGAGCCGAAACAGACCCAAAGCAGGACGTGAAAAGCAGTAAGAAAAAGGTGAATTTAGACACCTGCTAATTTACGGTTTTGGAAGGAAAGGACGAAGGCAAAATGTAGTCATTTTGATGACCCAGGTTGCATTAAAGAGTTTGATGAGCGTAGGCCTGTGCGATTAATCGTAAACATCCTTGCGATGTCCTACACTTCGAACATCAACGATATGAATAATATCATTTATTGTGTAAATCACCCGGTAGTCCCCTATTCTTATTCGCCAGGTATCTTGGCCTCCTTTTAATTTTTTACATCCTGACGGACGGGGATTCTCTCCTAATTTTTTAATGGCTTGTATTATTCGATTGATTATTGGTGAAGGTAAACTTGCTATCTCTTTAGATGCACTTTTACTGATGACAACGTTATACATCGCTTGCTAACTTGCCTTGAGTCTTTAGGTCTTTAATTAAATCTTCCAATGGGATTTTTTCTTCGTCCTTACGCATTTCAGCTATTAGGCTGTCATAAAAATCTTCCCATATCTCTCCGTACTTCCGTAAATCAATCTGCACAGCCACTTTTTCATTTTTGTCGTCTGTTACGTAATTTATTCCTTCCATGATTTCTCATTTTTTTTCCTACGCTAAGTTAACACTTTTAATGATCTGTTTAGTTCACCCTAAAGGATGACATTTATTCTCCTCATTGACCAGCCTCGAGGCCGGCTTGTTCATTCTGTATAAACCTAATTTTTTGGTCAGACCAACATCCTCCAATTCACCATAGTTTGTTACTGGATAATATTCCGTAGAGTCTCCGCCTCGGGACTCTGCGGTCCATTCCTTTAGCCGAGCCACATCCACTATTTCCGTATAACTGAATTGTAAAAGTATGATCTAGTCATCTTTAACCTTTGAGCATGATCCATTGATCAGCTGCGGAAATACTGAATTACAAACGCATGGATTTAACTATTGCCTGGTAATTACTATTACCGCAGAGTCCTGCCTCTCACGGGAGACTCTGCGGAGAATTAATTTAAGTATTATTATTCAAAAATTCTGTCAATAGATTCATTAGCTAAACTGATAGTTAATTGATACTTTGGCTCTTTAATTTCCAGAAGATTAGAACGTAATTTTTCAACCGCTTGAATATCCACTAAGTATTCCAAGTTTTCAAGTACTGCTGCTTGGTTCTTTTCACTCAGATCGTGTATTGACTTAATAAACCAAAGTGTATTTATAAGTGATAATCTAGGAATAACATCATGCATATGTTCAGCATATTCTGTGACTCTAGACATATACAGGTCTAAGTTTATAATAATGTTAATAGCATCGAAATCTCCGCCACTCTCCAATTTCTCAGTGAAATGATAAAGAAGTAACAATTCATCATTATTTCGAGGAAAGGAACAATCAAGTTTATCCAATTCGACATTATCCTTTAGATAAGCTATAAAATCATCTTGCATTATTTGATAAAAAGAATCTTTCAAGTACAAAACGATCTCTTTTCTAATTGAATTAGCAGCCACACAGCTATCCTCCAACATTTCTTGGACATGATGGTTTAATAGGGGTAATTTTCTATCTTCTTTATTGGATGTACTAGTAGCATTGCCATCAACAACACCATTCTTACCTTCAGAAGAAAGTGTTTCAAAAAATTCTTCTTGTTCTTTTTGAGAAATTACATTCTTATCATCTGTCTTTTCACCTGTAAATGTTTTACAAGAGAAAAGGGTTAATAAACATAAAACAATTATTAATCTCATAGTATAATCCTATAACTATCTAATTCTAAGTATTGGCGCAACTCTGGTGGCATCTGATGGGGCAGTAGGAGGACTATATTTGAAATTCTGTATCTCTTGCCTAAATGTTAAACTGTATTTTTTCGCAGCAGAGTTTTGTGTGTCACCTCTAAATATCGTTACTAACCCAACACTATTTCCCGTATTTCCCGTGTATCCATTATACGACCCACTCCAATCAAAATTACTAAAGAAATTAGAAGCGTCTGAAGGACAAACGGTCAAACAACCTTCAGAACCACGGTTGTCAAGTCCAGCGGCATTAGGTTGTTGTCCAGAGTGAATATTTATGTATTGTGCGGTTACTTCTTCATCCCCTGGTGTAGTAGTTGCTGGTGTATATCTATTACCGTCAGCATCTCTTAAGTTCAACCCTTTTTGAGCCCTCCCCTTATGGCCAACTGTATTATTCACTGCATGCTCACCTTCATCCACTGTCTTATGAGTATTCTGACTATCTGGAGCATTTGGATATGTACTTCCTGAATATGGCCCTTTGACAGTTCCATCATCAGTAACAACATATATTTCCGAAGTGTATACTCTCTTGTTCTCTGGATTTTCAGCTTGATCAAAGAAATAAATACGAACCGTATCCCCTAGTGGGTCAATATAAAAATTAGGACGATTCCCAAATCCTACATAAGGACTTTCCCTTTCTGATGCTTTAGGATCAATCTGTAACCATCTACCGATCATTGGATCATATGCCCTGAACTCAGCCAAATCCCATTCTAAATCCAACTCGTCTTGACGCTCAATACCATTGAATAGGTACTGATTCTTTAAAGAGTTCTCTCTTTGATACGCCTTAAACGTTAAACCGAATGGGTAATACTCATCACTCTGTATCACAGGAGATTTAATATGATTCACTTTAAAGTCATCGAAGTAGACTTCTACCGGGTTGCCACCCAGTTCTATTTCTTCATTGCTCAGCCAAATGTATACATAGCCTGGTTCGGTAACATCTATCTCCCAGTCAAGGAGTTCGTGGGCTACATTGGTGCCCGTTTCTTTGGGTGCATCACTCAGTCTCCTATAACCGCTCTTGCCTAGTTGAGGCATAAAGTCCAGATCAAATACCAAGTAGTTAAGGTAAGCCTTGGGACCCACGCCTGTTTCTCCACTCTTATCCAACAGTCCACCAAAGGCGAAGCTGTTGCTACCTCCATAAGCATATCCGGCTCCATCTATCACTGTACCTGGTACGGCAGATGGGTCGGCAATGTTTGCCATCAAGTTGGTGAGGGCCGTTGTCCAATTGTTATCATCTGGGTCTACGTACTTGGCATATACCTCCAGTTGTACTTTGTCACCCGGCACTACCGCCAAAGATTTCGCCAAGCCTGTCTTTTCATTTTCCGAGCCATTGAGGCGAAGAGCATAGGCACCTTCAGGCGGGTTGGGTTGTCCGTCCTTTGTTTTGTCGAAGAAATCTGAGTTCACAAAACGCACATCATCGTAGTATAAAAACTGGCCACGCTCTTTGGTTTCATTGGCTAATTCCAGCGTGGCTGTATTTTCTTCTTCCTCGTCTTTGGTGGTGAAGGTTACACGCACATTGCCCAGGTGATCTTTGAGATGGTATTGGTATTCCACCTCACCCCCTGCCCCCTCTCCAGAGGAGAGGGGAGTGACCACTCTTCCTTCTTCTGTATTGATAAACCTTAGGGTATCGTTCTCATAAATATACTCACCAACATAGTCTGTAGTTTTCTTGAGTGTGTTATTGGCCTCATACACTTGTTGTGCGAGTTTTCTTCCTCCTGCATCGTAAATGTATTTGATGTACTCCCCAGTACCTTTGGTTACTTTCTCGGGCAGGTTGAGGTGGTTGTAGGTAATGGCCGTTATGTTTTTATTTTTATCCGTTGTCATGTTACCATTGGCATCATAAAGATAGTCATCGCCACTGGAGTTGCCATCTACAAATCCTTTTTGTCCGGGAGCTGCATCCAACACCCATCGGAGTTGATTGCCATGCGTTTCATTATCTCCGTAATTGTAGGTAAGCACATCCATATCGGCTCCCTTGTCGCCCTTGCGGGAAAGTGCCTTGATATTACCATTAAGGTCATAATCGAAGCCACTTACTTGAAAATCATTTGAAGGAGCCCAAACACCAATGTTCTTTTGGAAGTTCGCACTCTTAATGCGGTTCATGGGATCGTAGCTGTAGTTATAAGCATGTTGTTTAACGGTCCCCACACCCTGGTTGGCACTCCACTTGATAGCTGAGATATTGCCGTTATATAACTCATCGTTACCTGTCCCAATAGAGTTATTGTAACCCAACTCCAAGCCAAATAAATCACCGGTATCGTCATTGGTAGCAGGATTAGTATCTAATGCTGCATTGTTCATGGAGGTAAGCCATCCTCGGATGTTGTAGCGGTAGTCAACACTTTGCTTGAAAGTACCACCATTGTCTACGCTATGCATTTTTTTATCGATGAGCTGACCGAGTTCGTTGTATTCGTTGTGGGCTAGGAGAACTTCAGGGAATCCGTATTGCGTGTCATGTAAATAGTGCTGATTCATATGTAAAAAATCAGCATAGGCTCTTAATGAGTTAGCATTGTTTACATTATTAAATGTATATACTACTTGATTATTGATCAAGCAATAAATTACATCTCCACTTCGCTCAATTTTTATCTTATCCCCTTCCTGAGCATATCCAGCATTATAAGTCGCAACCTCCCCATCCTTATAAATTCTTACAGTTCCACTACCAATTCTCATCAAATAAGATCCCACAACCTCATTTGAGGTATTTAATTCTTCAAATCCATACCTGGATTGAGACAAGGGCCCATGCAAGGCGCTAATCCAGCCATCTTGACTTGATCCTAACAATTTATCTGAACGTGCAATTCCATCCCATACGTTTACTCCCCCTGAGGTTTTGGCCATTTTATCTCCAAAATCTGTTACATTGACCAATTCGCCCCAAGGTACTTTTCCTCCTATGGCATGTTTGGTATCTATTAATCTTCCTGCGTGGTCATAATCGAAAGTACGGGCAATGGATAAAGTTCTATTTGCGCTAAAAGATGAACGTATATTGATAAGTGACGAGTTGACATTATACAATGATGCATCTATCAGAAG
>JBATLM010000157.1:0-6072 GCA_049289315.1 Cyclobacteriaceae bacterium | reverse complement strand
CCTTGAGCCGTACTCAGGAAAATTAGCGTCTAGGTAATTTGCAAACTCATGTTTGTCAAATATAAATAACGCGTATCCTGAATACCCCTCTCTATCAATTCCTTCGGTCAATATTTGTTTGTGCTTGCCTGTGTTACTTGGGTCATCAATCTTTGAGTTGGTGGTGGTGTTGTCCGGCACGTAAGGCATACCGCACCATGCTACATCTATCCCCGCGGCATTACAGGCATTGATTATAGCCATATCATTCAAATAGCCATGCCCCTGAGCCACAAAGTGTAATTGGTTCAATGGGGTCTGGTCTGTGATGATATGATAAACAATGTTTGTCACGGTTTCTTCATCTCCATCCAATGTTGTCCATGTCGTCTTAGTCACTGTACTGGAATGGGTGAGTTCCGAAGTGTTAACCCCATGCATACTTCCGCTAAAAGAGGTTGTTGTACTTGCGGGTGTTGCATTGCTGGGCAGTCCGTTACCATTAAAGAAATGATTCTCCGCTATTGATCTCTTTGCGGCAAGTTGTGACGTTTGCTTTATCTGCAATTCTGCAAGCCATCTTGTGTTAAAGGCTGACAACATCTCTGTGGCTTTGTCCATTACGGGAACGGGTAAACTTACTTCATGAGAATAACCGCCTCCGGAAGATGTCAATACTATCTCATCCCAAACACAATAATTTGTTCCTGCTACCGCTGCCCCAGTAAGGATAAACTTCTGAGGTATCATCCAATTTGCAGCGGTGAATGTTAAGCTGCTAACATTAGTTGTAAATGCGCTGCCTGTTATAACTCTACTTACCGTTACATCTCCACTAGGGGCTTCCTTTAATGAAACAGGTAACCAGAAAGTTATTGTACCATCCTCGGTTATTGGGTTGTTCTCAGGGTGTGCGTGTATTAATATATCTTTTCCCATGATCTAATACGTTGTAAATGCCTGTAAAACTTGAGATGCTTCTTCATCAGTCAGTACACGGTTAAAAAAAGCGTGGCGGGAACAAAGAAAATTTCTGTCTGGCCGATCCCTCAGCACACCAGATAAACTATATCCACCAACAGGTGGTTTTATATTCCCACTGTTGAACGTTGCCGGATCCCAATTGGAAAAAGCGCCCCATCCTCCGGCCTTCAGGCTAAATGTTCTTTCCACTCCGTTTAAAAATACTCTTGGATTTACGGCTCCCGTCTTATTAATACTAAACCTTAGGGTAAAGCCGCCTACAGGTGTAGGATTAGCTGGAAAAATAGCTTCACTCTCCCAAGCTGTCTCGTTGGCAATTGTCGCACTGCCAGAGAAAAGTAGTATTTGAGCTGTGGTATAGTTGATTTGGATGATAACCCCTGAATCGGAATTGTCAAAAAAACCAATTAAGTCAATTTGGCTAGTCCCTTCTGGCAGAAATCCTTGCCATAAATATTCAAAGTCACCATTGTCTAAAAAGAGACTATCTACCCCCTGCTTAAACATTAGTACATTTGGAGCTGCTGCGGTCTGCTTTAATTTGGCGCACGTTACCTCAGTCTCATAGAAATTGGCCTTGCCCACTTTCGCTCCCCCTGTGGCTGCTGGGCTCGCATCCTCTAAATCATAACCGTTGCCAGTGAGATCAATTACATCGGCTGTAATTCCATCGCCCTCATCCCCAGTAAGTAAGTGAAAGTCGTGAAAAAAGGATGCGTTGTCTATTATAAATTGACGGTTAGCGTCTACACTTGCACCCCCTCCGCTTAGTAGCCCCATTCTTCTCAAACTCATGGCGCGGCTACTACTTTGTTGGCGAGGTGAAAGTATTCACCGTCCCAGGTTACCATAATGTGATTGGTGTCTCCGTCTGTGGTAGAGATGGCATCGCCTCGCAGGATCCACTCTGCAGGCACATTGATGGCGTCTCCGCTGGCGATGATGGGCACGGATGCCCATCCGTGTATGGCTTTATCGGGGCCTACGCCCAAGGTAAGATCTCCGGACTGGGTATGAGTTTTATACTTGCTGCCGGTGTAGTTGTTGCTGAGGCTTAGTGTGCCGTCAAACTGTTCAAATTGGTCTACCTGGTGTCCCATTACTTTTACTTTAAACTGTGGCTCTGATCTTTGCCCATCCGCTCATACTTAAGGTTTTAGCGGTTGTCAGGTTGTAATTAAATACAACGGCTCCGCCTGAAATACTAAGGCTTGGGGTACCAGTAAATGAGTCTCCTGTATCATTGAGTACCCATTCCTGAGTACTGGCCCCTACTTGTACGAGCGTACCTGCATTGTTTTTTCTAAACATAGCTCTAACTTTCATACCTATAGCGGTGTCTCCCGCTGTGGCTGAGGTTTGGATGGCTGTCATATAAAAATCGACAACGAATGATTGATTATTAACAAAATCATCAGGTTGCAAAATTGCAGTTTGAAAACTGCCGCCTGTGTAGGTTGTATTTTCAAAGCAAAAAATTTCTTTAGACCATTTGTTGGTGACTACTTCCAGGGTTTGCTCTTCTCCGATAAGTTCTGTGGATGCCTCCGGAGCTGGGCGAATGGATCCGTATCGTTTTCGTTTTAATATGCTCATCCTTCTCCGTAGTACTGAACTCTTAGCGTGTGTGTTTTGGCTGCGGTGATGCCTATGATCTCAAAGTTTTCGAGGTTGGATCGGCCACTGACTTCGTATATAAAATCATCGCCTGCTGGCATGCCTACGGTAGCCTCGGGTGTAGTGCCGTCTTCAGTAAAACGGGCTACGCGGGCGTTGCCTGCTTCGGTGGCGTCTGCTTCGATATAAATAAGGGCGTACTGGGCTGCATCTGGCAGGTTGGGCAATCCAATAGCGGGGTCGTCATCAAAGGTGGCTGATTCATATAACAGACATTTGCCTCCATGTAGCAGGGCACTGAAATACTTCAATGGACCGCCTAGCGTTGGGTCGCCTTCGCGCTCTACTGGAAAGGGTAATTTGGGATCTCCTATTGCCATTATGCGTAACCGTATTTAATTGTTTCGTACTCTTTTGGTCTGTCTGGCCCTGGATCTCTCCTGGTCATCCACTGCAGGCGTTGAGTGCCTCCGTGCTTAATACTCCAATGCACCCACAAAGAAGCTCCGCGCTGTTCATCTATCAATTGATCATATGGAAGACGAATCCTTCTGATATCATCAACAATTGTTTGATTAGTCAACTTCCAAATCCATTCGTCACCATCATGAATAGCTTCTATGTTGGATTTTGTTTTTCCTATAGCGGATATTTTAGTAAGTACCAACTGTAATGATTGCGCCTCAGTATAGTTTTTCTTTGTATATCGAAACTTCACCGAAAAATCAACCGCTTCTCCTTTTGGATGCTGGCTGGTATCCGATGAGCCTGGAACAGCTGCGTTTACCAATGGCGATCTATATCCTGAGTTTGGACTAATCGGCCAACCGTAGTAGTCTCTTAGTTTTTGCAGTCCTTCCTGAACAAGATTTGTTAAGGCATCAATCGATTTTTGTGGCGGGATATTATCTATACCGGTAGAGGTGACTACAAACTCGTCTAGTGTGAAGTTTTTTCCGAGGCGTATTTTTTTTAGGTCGTCCATTACTCTTTTTCTGTTAAATAGCGCTGCGAGAATAATCCCCACAACTGATATACTTACTATCCATTTCCAGGCTTTCATCCATTACACATTCTTAACTATCTTCCCTATCAATAACACGATAGCGCCTGCTATCACGAGCACGAGCCCGATCTGCACGAGGCTTTCGGTTTTTATTTCTACTTCTACCGGTGGCAGCTTGCCGTCTTTCAGGTCTTGCACAAACTTGGATGCAAAAAAATCGTTCATAATCTTCTTTCAATTATTCGAGTGCTTTCTGATATCGAGCTTGCTCCAGATATCCTTCTTATTGGCAGTGGATTTAATATTGGGACGGGTGAGGTCGATATTAATCTGGTAGCGGTAGGCTGTGATACCACATTGGTACGCGGCATAACCGTGGGCGCTATTTGCTCCTGGATTGTTCTGTTCACATCTTGAGTTTGCTCTACTACTTTGTTGACGAGTTCAGGCGTGATCATGTTTTTTAATCCTCCGTTCATTAATTTTTTAGCGGATTCAATGTTTGCGGCTGCGTGTTTCTTTATTTCCGCTAATTGCTCTTGTGTGGGGCCACTAATAGGCTTGAGGGAATTTGGATTTGGAATCTGATTCATTAATCCAGGATCTACAGTTGGTGCTTTAGCTATACTTTGCCCTTTCGCCATGAAGTACCAGGCGGCTGCTATTACTATCCCTATGACTATGAGTTTGTTCATCGGATGTTTATGGTTACATGGCCGCACCCGCTTTCTCCACATTGGCAAGGTGACATTTCAAAGTTTTCTCCATTGGCCAGGCGCTCTACTACGGTGTTCCAATCTGGGTTGGTCTTGTGTAGTATTTCGGGATGCCATAGGTAGTCGCGTTTTATCTTACCGCCTTCCTCCAAATTGTTGTTTGGGAGTGGCACCAATATTTTGTCTTTTTCAGGGACTACCATATTTAGAAAATCGGATGGCTTTACGCTGCCTTGAGTGGCTCCGTGATCAAATAGGTCTTCGTTGTGCTTGTTTTGTGCGGCTGCTGCTACTTTGCTTACCAGGTCCTGTGCATGGAGTGATGAGTCTGCATTGGCTACCAGGTTATCCAATGGTGAGTTGGCGGCTGAGGGTGTCTTTTCCTGTGCATCGAGCAGGGCGCTGAGTTTTTTACGGTACCGCACGATCATGATGATCGCTATTATTAATACCCATGTATACCAGTGATTGAACATTGTTATTCGGTTTTGTTGTCCATTGATGCGATCATACTCTGTAGCTCGTCATCGCTTTTATTCTTCAGCGCTTCGGCTGTCATGCCCATACGATCAATAAGGGTTTGTTCCATCTTTTTGCGGATGAGCTTTTTGGTAACGATGAAGCTGCCAATGATTAAAATGGCGAGTACTGCAATGATGATGATGTGTTTCTTTTTCATTTTAAGTTTTTGGCTATGCCGTTGACTACGTCCATCTCGGTTTCGCTAAGGTTGCGGACTAGCATTTGGTATAGGTCCGCGTTGTGCTCTTGCTGAAATATGTCGGCAAGGAAGGAGAGTTGCTCCTTGGTTTTCAGTTGACGCATGGCTCCATACACTGCGTTTTCATCATCACTAAAAAAGCCAATGGCGGCTTCGATTTGATTAGCCAGTTTTGTAGCTGCTGCCTTGGTTAATAGCGTGACGCCTACCTTGCCTTTATAAAAATTGGGATTGAAGGGACTGCCTAGCTCTGTGCCAAATTCCTGCACTTGCTTGTCTCTGGCTTTATCGTCTTTGTCTTCGATGATGCCGAGTTTCTTCATGATAGGGCGAACGATGAGCATGTAGACCAGTAAAATGATGACGGCTCCTAACACTACCTTAGTGATCACTGAGCTCATTATGGTTTCGGCTGCTTTCATTTGACTACCATTAAAATGATGACGATGGCTGCGATAACGAAGCCTACGATGATGGGGGTGTTGTCCTTTGTGTTTGTATCGTTATTTTGATTGGCCAGGTATGCGGCCATCAAACTATCGTTGTTTTGATTATTATTTTGTGGGATGATTTGATATCCAGGTTGATCTGTTAGAATGTTTTGGCCAATTTCTAATGGTGATTTAATTTGTCCTTGAGAGAAAACACGACTATTAAGGGCCGTTATTCCTTTTGCTGTTTGTGCAGTAATCATTCCGCCAGCCGCTAGGCCTCCTACAGCTGCTGACGCTAAAAGAGGAACGTATCTTTCGGCAAAGTCTGCTGAGGATTGAGTGAAGCCTACTTCAAAGTTTTTTACAGTATTACCAAATGAGCTGCTTTCTGAGAGGTTAAGTTCCGCCATGGCCTGATCATAGTATTTTTCTACATTACGATCATCACTTCCATTCATTCCATGGGCACGTAACCATCCTCGAATTTTTTCAATGTTTTGAGCATTGTTGCGATCGTCAGCGATATCAGCGGCTTTATTAAAAGCCTTAGATACTTCCATTTTAGGAATTACCTTTTTTACGATATCGCCAATCCATCCCATTTCTTAGCCCTTT
>JBATLM010000156.1:0-3735 GCA_049289315.1 Cyclobacteriaceae bacterium | reverse complement strand
CCTAAGTATGGGCATGCTGTACCCCATGTAAGCTTTGAACCAGATGGTCTCACGGGGATAATAGTAATCACGATCGGTGTGCAGGTAAACTTTTTCTCGCAACAAACTAAAGTTCTGCCAGTCAAGTTTTTCGGCTTCAATGCCAGTTTCAGAACTATAGTTGATAGGGGCTGTGGAGGCCAGCCCACGATGATCCATGGCGCCATCTATGATTACGGAATTGTTGTTGAGCAATACGCCATCTGCTGTTACATCCACGGAACCATTTTTGGTGAGTGTTGAAATTTTTCCGCTTTCGTTTTTGAGGTCACCATCAGCACCTGCTGCAATGGTGTAGAACACTTTCGTAATGTTAGGTAATTCAATATGATAATATCCGCTTATTTTGCCTGGACTCATCAAAGCATCCTTGGCTATGGATTTTTCGCTTTCATCGTAGAGTTTGAATCCCTCATTGTCGAGATTGCCATTCACCATCGATTGAAAGAGATGCCGGGATGACCCCCAGTATGCTTTTTGCCTGTTTCTGTTCCATTCGTTGATCATCAGATAATCTTCGGAAACAAGTTCTTCATATTGTGTCATGCCCTGGATATCGGCAGCGGATGGGCTGGCGTTGAAAGATTGCAGATAGTAGGTGATTTTATAACCCAGCGCATTGTTTTCGATTACGATGGGTTCCGTAGCAGTTGCAGTAAGCTGATCTCCATCGCGCTGGAAAGAGAGCGCTTTTTCATTCACTATTTTGCACGTTGCCGTATTAACATCAGAACCAAGCAATCCATTTATGAACCAATCCAGGTTGAGTTCCCATTCCTCATCCTGTTTTGTGCTTTTTGGTTTTTCTTCTAACGGTGTGATGCCCAGATTCAGCTGGTAGGCTTTGTTGGACTGTACCTGCAGAGAGGATTTGAAAATTTGATATTTAGGGTGGTATACTATTAAATCGTAGAAGCCCGGTTGAAGGCCGTTAATTTCAAATGCACCATCTGAGTTGGTGGTGTGATGAAGTGTTGTGTTGTTGATAAAAACAGTGGCATTTCGGATTGGCTTCTTATTGCTTACTTCAATAATTACTCCGCGCAACTGCGCTTCAGCAGAACTGAATAGCAATAGACCTAATAGAATGCTGCTGATCCGCTTCATCGTAACCTTTTTTTCCTATCGTGCAGTAATTTAAGAATAAGAGCGAGTAGTTGTACTTTAGGGATTTTCGATACTGATCATGTACTCGCCTCGTACAGGCCTTCCATCTATTGCCAACCCTTCTACTACTACGCGATAAACTCCTTCCAGATCAGCACTGTAAAAGGATACTTGTGCATTTCCGTCTCTGTCGGTAGTGATGTTGGGCTCCCAATGAATGGTAGTTCTTACGTCATTGGTAGGAGTGATTTTGGTTTTACCATAGGAGGGAGCCGGAAAAGGTTCCGCCTTCTGGTATCCTTGAATGGAAAGTGTTTGCATATCAGGGTACCGATCATCTACCAATTCTTCCTTGTAAATTCCAGAGTCTTTGGTATAAATTAATATGGCACCGTTTGCTCCGCGTGTACCAAGAAGCGAAACTGCACTGGTAATAACTTCTACACGTTCTACATGTTGTGTTGGAATAGCAGAGATATAGTTGGCAATTGAAATGTTGGGATCGCCTCCAAACGGTATACCGTCTACAATTAATAATGGTTCATTGGAAGCATAACCTACTCCCATAGTTGATGATCCACCACGCAGACGCACTCTATACGCATCCTGATGGTTCTCGTCCCACCCATAACTTACTTGTATGCCGGGTATCTTTCCTTGTAACGCCTGAATAAGGTTACTTCCCGTGAACACTTGTTGGAGGTCTTCACCCTTTACAGTGTAGTCAGCCTTTCCGTATAAAGAAGCGGTATTAGGGTTATAATTTTCGATTCTAGTTCCTTCTATCGTCACATCACCCAATAGTCGGGTATCTGCATCGGGCGTGTAGGTGGTGATCGGTACTTGAATAGCATTCATATCTTCTGTTCTTAATGGTAGGTACTTAGCCTCAAAATTTATTAAGGGAAATTCACGAGCTAGAAGACTGAATTTACCATACTGTTTCCCTTTTTTTGTAAGGGCCTGAAATCCAAATTCCAGTTTACCACTAAAGTTCAAACCGGTCACCGTAAACTCTCCTTGTCTATTTGTTGTTATGGGGATAACTGTATTGAATTCCTTTTGTACAACGGAGGCATCGGTGCGTTGAGGTTTTTCTTTGTCGTCCACAAACAGTCCAGAAAAAGGTATGCCCGTCTCTACCGGGTAATTGGGTTCAAATTCATCATTAACAGGCCGTACATTGTCTTTCATGCTAAAGTCGAGAATGGTAGACTGATCTGAAATACTTTTCACAAGTACCGCATCAGTTACAGATACAGATAAGTTGGTTTGAATGGGTGTGCCTTTCTGGTCAGCGATATTTAGATTGAGGCTAATGGAGTCCCTTGTGCTATAGCTTTTTTTATTGGTGTTGAAGTGTACCACCAGAGTAGCGGTATCATACTCCACGTTTTCATCGAGTACTTTGTCCGTGATATTGAGAATAGGAAGCGGTTTTACAAAAAAGGTTTCCGATCCATAGTTACGCATCCAATTGGTGTAGGCACGTAAAAAATAATTTCCTTTGCTCGTGGAGTCGGGTAAATCAAGATACCCTGTAGCAAAAGCACTGTCGATATTGAGGTACTCACGGGCTACACAAATCTTCTTTTCATTGATGAGTTCTACATAAAGAACTTTGCTAAGAGAGTCCAGGAGTTCATTATCCCTATACAGCATGGACGCCTTCATCCAGATGCGTTCCCCGGGGTAGTAATAAGGCTTATCGGTTTGTAGGTAAGCGAATTCCTGCATGCGTTTGTACTTGCTCCAACCTGATAGTTTAGGAAAGATGCGCACGGTGGCATTACCCACTTCTACATTGGGACTATAATTAACAGGTAGTAAATCTGCTACACGTGAGGCGCTGATGGCTCCTGAAGTTACGAGGTCAATGGAGTTAAGCACCACACCATCTTTAGTAAGGGTCAATTGTCCCTTATCCACTTCTATCCAGCTTACCTGAAAGGGTACGTCCTTGTAGTATTTTTTAGTAGCATATTCGTTAGTATAATGGACTTCTAATCTCGGTGGGAGTGTGATTGTGTACTGCCCTGGATTCTTTCCTTTTTTTACAATGTCTTTGGTATCGAATTCAATAACGGATTTGTTGAGTTCATTGCTGAATACATTTGACCTGATAGTTAAAGGATTTCCAGGCTTTTCAACATAAAGCCTAAATCCTTCTACCTCCGCACGACCATCGATTAGTGCTTTAAAGAGATGACGTTCTGAACCGTGGTAGGTGTCTATGCGATTCTTCTTCCAATTATTGGCCTGCTTGACTTCCAATGGCTCCGCTTCTTCAAATCGGAATTGCCCTACAATCTGATACTTTTCAGGGTTGGCGCTGAAGTTGGTCATGTAGAAATAGATTTTGTAACCAAGCCCATAGTTGAAGATTTCGATGGGCTCAGCTGCTGAAGCTTCCATCGTGGACTTAGAAGAGTTTTGAGAGAAGTTGATCACCCAGGGGTTCTGAATCTTACAGTTTTCTGAATTATTGTTTTCCCCTAGAAAGAACTTCTCAAAGCTTTTCAGTTTCTTTTCCCAGTCTTTATCTCTCTTCTCACTTATTTGCACTTCCTCCATCTCTTCGGGCTTCTG
>JBATLM010000155.1:0-2881 GCA_049289315.1 Cyclobacteriaceae bacterium | reverse complement strand
ATTAAAATCGTTGGATTACATAATTGATCTACCTCAAAAAGTATTTGACCATGCCGATTTGGACACAACTATTGTTCAAATTACCAGAGAGAAAAACCCAAACGATGAGTTCCTTATTGGCAAAGCAGAAAATGATCAAATTCTAACCTACAAAACAGGAAGCAAAGAATTCTGCACCCAAAATGAGTTTTGGCAAATAAATCTGAATATCAGTGAATCTGACACGGCAATTCTAAATAAAATCGAAAAGATTTCATTTCCATTAGAACAGGAGTTCGAAGTTTCTCAAGGCTACATCCCATACCGCAGAAGTGATCTTATCAAAGTATTTGGAGAAATAGAAGGCAATAGAATAGTTGATGAAAGGCTATGGCACTCAAATGAGAAATTAACTCCAGAATTCAAGCAAGAAATACAAGGAAAAGACCTCTCAAGATTCAAATACAGCGAAAGCTTCCAATATGTAAAATACGGCAAGCATTTAGCGGGTTACGTAGATACATAGTTTTTGACGGCCCCAAGGGTTCTCATTATGGAAGTGACAAGGGGAGACAGATATAAGTTGACGTCCTCATTCGTAAAGCAAGAACTCTATAACACTCCTTCAATAATCAACATAATACATCCTGACAATAATGAAACTGAACTGCTCTTCCTGACTGCACTCATCAATTCAAGTCTTTTTACGTGGTATCATTTAAAGGTTCACTCTAAAGCACAGGCTAAGACGTCTATTCCTAAAATACTTGTTCGTGAAGTCAGAAATCTTCCTTTTCCGAAATCTAACCCTGACTTAAACCTGAAGATTTCTCAATTGTCACGTAAAGCCATGGATTCTGATAGCGATACTATCATGGATATTAGCCTAGAAATAGACCAATTGGTTTATCAGCTTTACGATTTGACCGAAGAAGAAATTGAGATAATTGAAAACAACTAATGGCAGTTTGGACTGATATACAAACTATATTCAATAACAGAGAAATAGCCCTACTTCTTTGGCTTGCTGTTATTGTTTTGGCTGTATTGCTGTCTAAACTCAGGAAGTCGCTTGCTCCGATAGTAAAAATCCTTACAAGCAAATTGTTTCTGATTATTTTTTCTCTAATCGGAGCATATTTATACGGTATAATATTACTTCTGAAAAACTTTGAAGTATGGAAAACTTCAAACTTGAAAGATGTTTTGTTTTGGCTTTTTACTGTTGGTTTAATCTTGGTTTTCAAAATCAATGATGCTAAAAGCAACGCATATTTCAAAGGCATTTTCTTATCTGCAATTAAGTGGACAATTCTCCTTGAATTTATAGTCAACCTATACAGCTTCAGTCTATTTACCGAAATAATCATTTTACCTGTTTTAGTTTTATTAACCATGACACAAGCGGTTGCAGAAATGGACGAAAGACATAAAATTGTTTCAAAGTTTTTGCAAAATGTAATCGCGATTATTGGACTTTCGATATTCTGTTACTCACTCTACAAAACCATTATAAACTTTGAAGCTGTCTTGACTTTTCAAAACCTAGTTTCATTTCTGTTGCCGAGCACAATTACAATCTTGTTTATTCCATTTGTGTATTTCTTGGCGTTATACAGCACCTACGAAAGCTATTTTATTCATCTTGACTTTATGACTGTTAAAAAAGACAAGGTAAAGGAGACCAAGAAGCACATTTTACGAATTGCAAATATCAACCTAGACAAACTCTTACGGATTAAAAAGAACTTCGAGAAAAGAGTTTTTTATGATGACACCAATTTGGAGGAATACATAAGAGTAATAAGTAGAAAATCTAAAATCTAGTACAATGGCAAAAAAGACAGTTCCCGTGAAACCTCACAAAAGGTCAACACCATCACCGACACCAAGAAAAAATCCTGATGCTCCAAAGCCAGGACCGAAAACAGTTCCAGTTGACCCACATAAAAGGTCACGACCGAAAAAGTAACAATAATGCCATCGCTCAACAGCCACACACATTGCCAAGCCGCTCAAAGCAGCCGCACTAGCCAAAGCTTGTCAAAGAGTGTGTCTGAGCCAACGCACAGACAAAAAAAGAAAAAGTACGACCGCACAACAATGGCTATACGTAATGCGGGCGAAAGTGCTAATATGAAAGTAATTACATTAAATAAACTAAGTGCTAAATTGAAAGGTAAATGCCTTGAAATCCCGCACTACGCATAGCCGAGACCGTTGAACACCATTCCGCCAAAGCGCGGAACGGCGTTCAACAATGAATTACCAAGCTGTTCAAGGAGCTCGCGGAGTTCCCAGCCCTACTGCATTGGTTCTTCTGGTCCTGGGTGCCTTGCAATGAAGGTCTACTGAGCAGTGTTTAATAGCGCACTTGGCCAGATCGTTCCAACTCTCACGAGATTGCTTCAGGGCTGGCCTGCGCTACCGCGCAAGTCCAACCCTTCGCAATGACGGCGCGTTGTGGAGAGTTGCGGCGCGCTGGGGCGCGTTTGGTGCGCTGGGATCGTGAGATCAGCATGTGTGGGATACTGAACCGGAGCACTTGGCCAGATCGTTCCAACTCTCACGAGGTTGCTTCAGGGCTGGCCTGCGCTACCGCGCAAGTCCAACACTTCGCAATGGCGGCGCGTTGTGGCGCGTTTGGTGCGCCACAATGCAGCAGCAATGAAGCCGTACCGGGCATTCAGATCTGCGTTGATCCGCTAAATCAGTGTCATCAGCGTTCCATGTCGCCCTGCAATGAGAACGGCATTCGATCATCTGATCATCTAATTTTCTGATCGTCTGATCAGGCCGGGGCTCCGCCCATCAACCCTTCAACACGCTCCGACCGATCACAATGCGCTGCACCTCGCTGGTACCCTCGTAGATCTGGGTGATCTTGGCATCGCGCATCAGG
>JBATLM010000154.1:0-18302 GCA_049289315.1 Cyclobacteriaceae bacterium | reverse complement strand
ACTTCAATGTCCTTATTTCTGGTTACTGGTAATTGATCCTCAACTGTAATCGTAATGGCCTCAGCTTTTGTATTGCGAATGGAAATCTCCCAACTATGTTCTTCTCTTTGATTAGACCCTATCAATTTCTTTGAAGTGAGATCTTTTAACTCCTCACGTTTCACAACAATTCGTTTATCACGGCCCAAAGAAACAGATAATGTATCTCCCATGGCATTGGGGTCAATAAAAGTTTTACCTACAAAAGTACCCTCAAAAAAGATGTTGGCTTCTCCAGGCAGTAAACTATACTCTTCCCAGCCAGTAGCTTTCGCAATTAGAAATGCATCTGCATCGAGCTTAGGTACAACGGAGTAAGAATACTCTGCTTTTACTTCATTGTTTTGAATATCCACAAGTGTTGGCTTGGATGAGGAGGCAACCGTATAAGGAAGCGCAATTTGAAACTCTGTATTCAATGAAGTTTGTACCGTGCTCACCATTTCAGCCATTGACTCAGCAGGTGCGGCTGCAGCTATTTCCATATCAAACTCCATATCCTCAGATTGAGCACCCGACTTCATACTTCTACCTAGTGTCTTTTTATTGTACTGTCCGTAGGCTACGGGATTGTAGAAATCTAGGTACCAAGGATAAAGTTCTGGTTTCAATCCACTTTGATTGGGATTAGCTGTTGATAGTATCAAGTTTACATTCTTCCATTCCTCTCCTGTTCTTTGAAATACATTTGCTTTGTAGTTGAGCTGAATTGGTGATTTTGTGTTCACTGCTCTAAGATCATAAATAGGATACCAACCGGCATTAGCCACCACATAATCTATTTCCAGGGTAGCGGCAGTTGCTGAGTTTGCAGACACACTAATCACAATTTCGCTTGTGTTTTTACTATATAACTCATTCTCACTATTGATTTGCCTTTGCAAACGAAGAATATGTTCATTAATGAATTTCACCATCTCATCCTGCTTCATTCTGTTGTTTACAATCTCTCCCAATCTGGATCTATAGAAATCAGCCATTGCTTTCAATTCAGCCACCGTAAGGTTTTGGTTGGCTCCTCCAATTTTCTGATTGCTCAGAAGCATTTGCTCTTCTTTGTTAAGAATTTCTTTTTTGCTTTGCTCTAAACTCAAATTCTTTTGGTAATAAATCAGCGAGTCCTTTAGGGCTTTGAGTTTTGCAGGAACATTAAATTCATTGAGATAATTCTGTTGGTGGCGAATGCCCATGATTAAAAAGCTGCCTTTGCCAGCCACCTGAATACTGGCAGGATCCAATTGAGAAGTTAAACCGGAAAGTACCAGATCCATCTTACCCGCCTCAATTCGTGTCTTTACCTCCCTTGTTACCTGCGCTTTATTCAAAAAGACCGTAACATTTGTAATTTTGGAATCAATTGATTTCTCTGTTTGACCAAAGGAGATCAAAAAACCAAAAAACAGGGTTATTACTAAATTTATACGTTTCATAAGTTATTGTTTGTTGGTAAGATGCGCTAATCCTTCAATTTCCATAATTCGAACGAAAATTTTCTACAAATAGCGTATATCGTTTATAATATTGAATTTGATAACTAAATCAGTACTCAAAAAAAAACACTTTTGCTACATCATGAACAATTTGTATACGGAAAAAGCACTTCGAGATTTTGCCTATAACATATTCATAAAAATGGGTTGCTCTGAAGAACACGCGCACCTTGCCTCTGATGTATTGCTTCAATCCGATCTGCGAGGCATCGATTCACATGGGGTAGCCAGATTAAGTGGATATGTAAGGTTATGGGAAGCAGAAAGAATTAATGCCCAACCTGAAATAAAAATTACTCATGAAACACCGAGCACCGCTGTTGTAGATGGAGACAAGGGACTTGGGTTAGTAGTAGCTCCATATGCTATGAAGATTGCAATAGAAAAGGCTAAAACTTGTGGGACCGGGTGGGTAGCCGTAAAAAACTCAAATCACTTTGGTATAGCAGGCTATCACTCTATGATGGCCCTCCAATATGACATGATTGGATTGTCAATGACTAACGCCAGCCCTTTGGTAGCTCCTACATTTTCAACAGAAAGATTATTGGGGACCAATCCTATTTGTGTTGCTATTCCTGCTGGTGATCAGCCTCCTTTTGTTGCTGACTTTGCTACTACCACTGCGGCCAATGGAAAGCTGGAGATTTTGCAACGTAAGAATGAAGAAGCGCCAGTGGGTTGGGTACAAACCAAAGAAGGTGACCCCACCACAAACGCTCATGGTGTGAAAGAAGGGGGTTCACTTATCCCATTAGGGAGTGATAGGGAGCATGGCAGCCATAAGGGATTTAGCTTAGGTGCATGGGTAGATATTTTTTCTGGTGTACTTTCAGGAGCTAACTATGGCCCATGGGTTCCTCCTTTTGTAAGCTTTCTGGCACCCCCATCTGATCCAGTGGGGGAAGGTATTGGCCACTTTGTAGGTGCCATGAGGGTAGATGCATTTCGCCCAAAAGAAGATTTTTTTAAACACATGGACAATTGGATCAACCGCTTTCGTCACGCTAAAACTATTATGGGGCAAGAGAAAGTAATTATACCCGGTGATCCGGAACGCGAACAAGAAAAAATAAGGAGCAAAGAAGGAATACCTCTCAACGAAAAAGTAGTAGAGGATTTAAAAGAAATTGCAAAGAAACTAAAAGTGGATTTCTAAAGCGAGAAATAAACTCTAAATACCCATGGAGATGCAAAAGCTCTCTCTGTGTTAGAATAAATCACATCATACAGCGCCATGGCATTGAGAGAACCTCTTCTACCTAATGGCTGAGAATAACCTAAGCCCAGTAAGAGCCGATCAAAGTTTCTTCTCTCTGTATTACTAAATGTGGGTGTATTCAACACATTGTATTCCGTGTAGGCAAACAATTGGCCAAAGTTATACCTCACAAAAGGGCTCACCCCGTATTGGTCAATTGTAGTATTAAAGTCGGGATATGAATAATGTTGCCACTGCAAACCCAACCCACTGGATAGCTGAGGCGTGATCATATAACCAACTATTGGATTGAGGCCAACATAAAAATACCGATTACCAAACGAATCATTACCTCCATTCAAACCAAAACCACCACCAACGTAGATTCGATCCTTCAAGGCCCATCCCGCGTTATCATCAATTTCACGTTGCGCAAATGCCACATTGGAGAGCAAAAGAGCAAATGCTATTAGCCATGCAGTCTTCATTGAGTTATTCTTTAACCTGGATGATAAACAAATCCTCAGTTTCCTTTTTCATTAAGTACTTTTCACGAGCAAACTTCTCCAAAAGTTCTTTGTTTGTCATTAATTCTTTTCTGTCTTTCTCAACCTCTACAATTTTAGCTTCGTAATATTCCTTCTCTCCCTGCAAAGCACGAAGTTTAGTACTCATATTGAAGCGAGAAATAAGGTCATTGGAATCCACAAAAGTCATCCAAACCAAAAAGATAAAGCCAGTAACAAAATAGAAGTTCTTAAAAATCGGTGGCAACTTTTTCAACATAGCTTAAAAAATAGTTTCACGAAGATAGGGAATTCAGTGCAAATTCACACAATACCCCATTTTACGGCTGCCGGACAAATGCTTTAGAGCTGAAACCATTGCTCCTCTTTCACCACCTTATTTTTACCATCTACCTTATTGATAACGGCTAATTTCAACCTTCCTTTTCCATGAAACCACATTCTAAAGGGTAATTCTTTACCGGTTTTGGGATCTATATAGATGCCTGTACTTCCCTGTACAATAGTTTTTAATGCCAGTTCTTTAATCATTTTGGTTCCCAACACATGTTGCTGGTTGTGCTTAATGGAATTAATCCATACTACTTCGCCTTGAAATATTGAATCAATATGATGAAGAAGTATGCGCATCGTCTGTGATTCATTCACCCAGATTCCAGTAAGGCGAGATTCAAGCGTAGTCTTTGAGTTTCTCAACTGGAAAGCAAGCAATGCCGTAACCACAGCAATAGCAAAAGACACAATGAGATAAAGTATAGGATAATATGTTTCCATAATTTTATTATTATAATTCTTCTATAAAGCGCTTATCAGTTTCCATTCCTCCTTTCTTACCAAATTTTGATTCTCCAGGTAATAAACCTTTAACCTGTTATTACCCTTCAACTTAATTTTAAAGTCGAACTCCTCCATAGTATATGGATCAATGTATTTACCGGTACTCCAATTCCACACCGATCTTAGTTTCACTTTATTGACCACCATTTTTCCAATTACAATTTTGCTGTTGTTATCACGAACATCAGCAGACACCACATGCCCACTAAGGCATGCATCCTGTTCATGAATCATTATCTGAAGTGTATCCGATTGATTGGCCCAAACACCTGAGAGTTTCCACCCCAAGTAATTAGGGGTACCAGGCAGGCCAAAAATTACCAGGAGTACAATGCTCAAGGCGATGACAATAAAAAGTAGCAGAATCATATTTAAACAGTTGATCTCCTTGCTACTAGTCAAAAAGTATTCTAAAGAAAATTGATAAAGAGACTGCCTCTTAAAAAGTGCCATTCAAGGCTAAAATGGCAGTTTATTTATTCTTCACAGCTGGATAAAGAAACGTTAATAACTCAGAATTGTCCCATATTGGGAGGGTTATTTTAATTCTGAGACGCTAGGTTTTCATTTTTTATCCAAGCTTTAAAGGCTTTGAGTACATCTGGCCAGGCGGGTACTTTATGAAGTTTACCTGAAACAGTTAATTCATAATGCTCCGACTCTTTCCATTGATGTTGATCCTTAGTTATTGAAATCGACTTCCTCCTAAAAAATTCAAAATATGAATCCTGCTCTGTTACAGATATCCTTATCCTCCCTTTTATTTTAACTAAAGAGAGCTTTTCTTGAGAAATTTTTAACTCATCAAGCACGTGAATAATATCCTGATATTGCGTTTTTGATAGCTTCAAATTATTTGAATTGAGACTGATGATACGCTACAATTTACTAACTAACTTCAAGTCTATCCATTACTTTTGCGCACCTTACTGAAGAAGAAGAAATGACCAATAATGAATTAAACAGGATAGCGCTAGATTGGTTTGAGGCGTTTAATCAACATGATCTTGAAAAGCTATTGAACCTTTACCATGATGAGGCAGAGCACTACAGTCCCAAATTAAGGTTACAGTATCCCGACACGTTAGGTTTAATAAAAGGAAAAGAAGCATTGCGTAGCTGGTGGCAAGATGCTTTTGATCGATTGCCATCCCTACAATACAAGGTACTTCACCTCATTTCTCATGAAAGCAGAGTTTTTATGGAGTACATAAGGCAGGTAGATAATGAAGAGGATCTCAGAGTTGGCGAAACCCTTGAGGTAAATGATGGCTTAATTATAACCTCAAGAGTTTATCACAGTTAAACCAACCCCTTTTGTAGCGTTTATACCCCATCGATCGCCATTTCACCGTAATTCCAGCCCTACTAATTCCGATCCGCTCTAAAATTTGCTAACTATATCACAGGGTTTAGCCCAATTATCGTGTTATAGCTAATAGAAAGGCCTGACTAGGGCATTTTGGCTTAAAAATTGAACTATAAAGAGAAATTAAATTAACAGCACAAATTATGAATGCACTTAAAACCAACATAATTAAGCGACTAGGAGTCTTTTTTTTGGCATTTAGTCTCATTTTGTCTTCCTGTGGTGATGATGATGGAGTAGGCACAGCTTCTGGCCCAGCACCTGAAATACCACCTATTAGCACTTTTGAAATGGATTTGAATCAGCTTCCTAAGGATAATGGGGGCAGAATTGGTGGACGTACCAATGCAAAGAACAACTGGGGACATTCAGTCGTTAGTATCGGTGTATGGAATCTCATATTAGGAGTAGCTACTGTAGTGCCCGTGACCGCATTTAAAGCATCAATTAATCAAACTCCTGAGTTTATTGGTAATAACACCTGGCAGTGGACATTTAATTTTACTGCAGCCAACGTACAGCACTCGGCAAAACTTCAAGGCACATTGGTAAGCGATGGAGTCAATTGGAAAATGCTTTTATCTAAGTCAGGTGAGTTCACTGATTACGTATGGTATACTGGCCATGCCAACACAGAACACACGGAAGGTCAATGGATGCTAAACTTCGGGCCCGATGAAAACAAACCCTTTCTGCAAATTGACTGGACCCGAAACATTAACAATACCGTGGCCGACATTAAATACACCAGTATAGATCCTGATGCCGCTGGCAAAGGTGGCTACATCTATTTCGGCATCAATGAAGAAACTCCATTCAATGCTTTCTATCATATTTACGACAAGGAAAATGATAACAAAGCAGAAATAGAGTGGAGTCGTGATACTAATGAAGGCAGAGTAAGCAACCCCAATCATTTTGGTAACGGAAACTTCCACTGTTGGGATACTACTCTGGAAGATGTAGCTTGTTAGGCAACAGAAAAAAGGCAACTGCTATAAATGGTTGCCTTTTTTAATCGTTTACAAATCTTTAAAACTTCACCCCTGGGAAATAAGCAGTCTCCCCCAGCTCCTCCTCGATCCTGAGCAATTGGTTATACTTGGCCATACGATCGGAACGTGAAGCTGATCCGGTTTTAATCTGACCAGTATTTAAAGCCACTGCCAAATCTGCGATGGTGCTATCTTCAGTCTCTCCGGAGCGGTGAGACATCACACTTTTGTATTTGTTTTGCTTAGCCAGGTTTACCGCATTGATAGTCTCGGTAAGTGTTCCTATTTGATTTACTTTTACCAATATAGAATTGGCTACTCCTTGGTCAATGCCCTTTTGTAGGAAGTCAACATTGGTTACAAATAAATCATCTCCCACAAGCTGAACCTGATCTCCAATTTTATCAGTCAACTGCTTCCAGCCTTTCCAGTCGTTCTCGTCCATACCATCTTCAATCGAGATAATTGGATACTTCTTAGCCCACTTGGCCCAATACTCTACCATTTCCTCTGACTTAAGTTTCTTACCGGAAGACTTTTTGAAATGATAGGTCTTTGATTTTTTGTCATAAAACTCTGAAGCGGCAGCATCCATTGCAATAAAAATATCAACACCTGGTTTGTACCCTGCTTTTTCAATTGCCTTCAATACTACCTCTATGGCTTCTTCATTGCTGGTGATATTAGGAGCAAACCCTCCTTCATCCCCTACGTTTGTAGACAACCCTTTATCATGAAGTACTTTTTTCAAATGATGGAATACCTCAGTGCCCATTCTCAATGCCTCGGAAAATGTATCGGCTTTAACTGGCATTACCATGAACTCCTGAAAGTCGATTGAGTTGTCCGCATGACTTCCGCCATTCAAAATGTTCATCATCGGAACGGGCATAGTGTTGGCATTTACTCCACCGATGTAGCGAAATAAAGATTGGCCCGATTCCATTGCAGCCGCTTTAGCCACCGCAAGAGAAGTTCCTAATATCGCATTAGCTCCTAATTTGCTTTTGTTTTTTGTGCCATCAACCTCCATCATGATTTTGTCAACCAGATTTTGATCGACAACATCGAACCCAACAATTTCCTCGGCAATGATTTCGTTAACATTCTTCACGGCTTTGAGCACTCCCTTGCCCATGAATAGTTTTTTATTGCCGTCTCGAAGCTCCACTGCTTCATGCATGCCAGTAGAAGCTCCTGATGGAACAGCGGCTCGTCCAAAGGCACCAGATTCGGTTATTACATCAACTTCAACAGTAGGATTGCCACGGCTATCCAAAATTTGACGGGCATGGATACTTTCTATTAAGCTCACTTTTCTAATTGTTAGTTAGTAGTTATTATTTTCAACTGGTTTATGATGTCACCAACTGACTATTCTTAATCATATCAACAAACTGATCAAACAAATATCTTGAATCGTGTGGTCCCGGTGATGCCTCCGGGTGGTATTGAACTGAAAATGCATTTTTGGATTTCACACTCAACCCCATAATGGTTTTATCATTGAGGTGTACGTGCGTCACTTCCACATTTTTATTCTTTTCAATATCCTTTTCACTCACAGCAAAACCATGATTTTGAGAAGTCATTTCGCCCAAGCCAGTAATCAAATTTTTCACTGGATGATTTAACCCACGATGGCCATGGTGCATTTTATAAGTAGAAATATCATTGGCCAATGCCAACAATTGATGCCCAAGACAAATCCCAAAAATAGGCTTACCCGAATCCATCATTTTCTTAACAGTAGTGATAGCGTAATCCATGGTAGCCGGGTCGCCAGGTCCGTTGGAGATGAAATACCCATTAGGATTCCACTCCTCCATTTCTGAGAACGAAGTTTTAGCTGGAAATACTTGCAAATAACACCCTCTTGCCGCCAGGTTGGTGAGGATACTCTTTTTAATACCTACATCAAGCACTGCCACTTTGTAAGGAGCGCTGGAATCACCTTCAAAGTAGGCCTTCTTTGTGCTCACTATCGAGGCCAGCTCTAGACCATCCATAGATGGTACGTTACTCAGCTCCTTCTTTAGTTCCTCAGGACTTAGTTCTGAAGAAATAATAGCATTCATCGCACCTTTGCTGCGAATATGGCGCACCAACTTGCGGGTATCGATATCTGTAATCCCAACTACATTGTGTTTCTCCAAATATTCCTGAAGGCTTTCTGAGGCGGTTTTTCTACTGTAGTCCTCTGAGAACTCATTGACTACCAATCCTTTAATTTTAGGGCTGTCAGATTCCTGTTCAGCATCCAAAGAACCGTAATTGCCAATGTGAGAGGTGGTGTTCACTACAATCTGCCCATAATACGAAGGGTCAGTATAAATTTCCTGATAGCCGGTCATCCCCGTATTGAAGCAAATCTCTCCTCCGGAAGTCCCCTTCTTTCCTATTGCCTTTCCTTCGATTAAAAGTCCGTCTGCTAAAAGTAAGTATGCTTTGTTGGTTGAGCTCATTGTGTGATTTGGTTTGACAAAATTAACCCGTTTCGAATTTGATCTTGGGATATCTCACATAAAATTTCCCAGTCTGTCGACAGGGCATAAAAAAAGGGATCAGTAATGACAACTGATCCCTTTTCGATATTGTTTGAATAAACCACTACTCCTTGTCCTTCTTTTTAGTGGTCTTCTTAGCTGCCTTTTTCGCAGCCTTCTTAGGCTTTTCTTTGGCTTCAGGAGCTTCTTCTGTAGCAGCTGCCTCTACTTCTGCCTCGGCACCAGTATCCTCGGATTTTTTAGATCTGCGACTTCTGCGTGTTTTAGTTTTCTTTTCAGCACCTTCTTTCTTGTAGATATCATTAAAGTCAACCAATTCCATAAGGCACATCTCAGCATTATCACCATGGCGTAAGTCACCAAATTTGATAATTCTTGTATACCCACCCGGACGGTCAGCGATACGTGATGCTACCTCACCGAATAACATAGATACTGTTTCCTTATTTTGAAGGTAAGAAAAAACAGTTCTGCGCGAATGTGTAGTATCCGTCTTTGATTTGGTAAGCAATGGCTCCACATACTTTCTCAATGCTTTTGCTTTAGCAACAGTAGTCGTAATTCTTTTATTAAGAATCAGTGACGATGCCATATTGGAAAGCAACGCGTGGCGATGGGATGCCTGACGGCCTAGGTGATTAAATTTCTTCCCGTGTCTCATTAGTCCTCTTCTAATTTATATTTTGAAAGATCCATACCGAAAGTAAGGCTCTTCTCTGCTACCAGCTGCTCTAATTCAGCCAGTGATTTTTTTCCAAAATTTCTAAACTTCATCATGTCTGAAATCTCCAGTCTTACAAGATCTCCCAATGATTTTACATCAGCTGCCTTCAGACAGTTGTATGCACGGACCGAAAGGTCTAAATCATGCAAGGCAGTCTTCAATAGTTTTCTCATGTGAAGCATCTCCTCATCCACCTGCTCAATTTCACTATCCTTACCTGTTTCCAATTCGATAGACTTATCAGAAAACAGACGGAAATGTTGAATCAAAATGAAGGCTGCACCTTCTAACGCCTTTTCAGGGTGAATAGACCCATCAGTTTCGATGTCGATAACCAACTTCTCATAGTCAGTCTTTTGCTCCACACGAGTATTCTCTACACTGTATTTCACATTTTTCACTGGTGTGAAAATGGCATCAATCGGAATAAATCCAAATAATTGCTCAGTTGGTTTGTTCTCTTCTGCTGGCAAGTATCCACGGCCTTTCTCTATAGTCAGCTCAATTTCAAATTGTGCCGACTCGTCAAGGTTACAGATTACGTGATCAGGATTCAATACATCAAAACCAGAAGTAAACTTGGCAATATCACCAGCGGTGAACTGCTTCTGTTTTTTAATATTAACTGTGATTTTGCTTTCGAAATTATCTGAATTCTTCTTCAAACGAACCTGCTTAAGGTTCAAAATGATTTCTGAAACGTCATCAACTACACCTTCTATAGTAGAGAACTCATGCAACACACCAGGAACCTTAATACCTGTAATGGCATAACCTTCTAATGATGAAAGAAGGATTCTTCTCAATGCATTACCAATCGTTACTCCGTATCCTCTTTCCAGTGGCTTAAATGTGAAAAGGCCGCGAAAATCATCGGACTTTTCCATTACAACCTTTTCTGGCATTTGAAATGCTAATATTGACATAGGTAATTTTTTTAAATATTAAATATTACTTGGAGTACAATTCGACAATCAACTGCTCATTGATATTCTCTGGGATATCCTCGCGAGGAGGAAGGGTAATTAACTTACCTGCCATATCTCCACCATTCCACTCTAACCAGCTGTGTCTTTTGGTAGAATGAGCAGCCAAGCTTTCAGTAATTGTCTCCAAAGATTTGGATTTTTCTCTTACTTCAATAGTCTCACCAGGTTTCAGTGAATAGGAGGGAATGTTTACCACGTCTCCATTCACAAGGATGTGCTTATGCACTACCAATTGACGTGCAGCTCTGCGCGTAGTTGCTATTCCCAAACGATAAACCGTGTTGTCCAATCTCGATTCTAACAATTGAAGCAATACCACACCTGTAACACCGCTCTTACGTGTGGCTTTATCAAAAATATTCTCAAACTGCTTCTCCAATACACCATAGATGTATTTTGCCTTTTGCTTCTCAGCAAGCTGAACAGCATACTCAGATAGTTTGCGTCTTTTACCCTTACCGTGTTGTCCAGGAGGATAAGCTTTCTTTTGAAGCGCTTTACTATCTCCCAGAATAGGCTCACCGAACCTTCTTGAAATCTTTGTTTTAGGACCTGTATATCTTGCCATGGCTAGATTATGCTCTATTAATTAAACTCTTCTTTTCTTTGGAGGACGACAGCCATTGTGTGGCAGTGGGGTGACATCACGAATGGTAGAAATTTCTATTCCAACACCCTGAAGTGTACGAATCGCAGATTCGCGACCAGACCCAGGGCCTTTCACAAAAACCTCAGCTTTGCGCATTCCCAACTCATAGGCTTTTGTACCACATTCCTGTGCTGCTGTTTGAGCAGCGTAAGGGGTATTCTTTTTAGAACCTTTGAAGCCCATCTTTCCTGCAGACGCCCAGGATACTACCTGACCAGCCATATTAGTTATGGAAATGATGATGTTGTTGAATGTAGCCTGGATATGAATTTGTCCAGTTGTCTCTACAGTAACAACCCTCTTTTTACTTTTATCTTTTTTCTTTTCCTGAGCCATTTGGAAAGTTTTTTACTTATTAACCTTTAACTGCCTTCTTCTTATTCGCTACTGTCTTACGCTTTCCTTTGCGTGTACGTGCGTTATTCTTTGTTCCCTGGCCTCTTACAGGCAATCCTTTACGGTGCCTTAAGCCACGGTAACATCCTATATCCATCAATCGCTTAATGCTCAGCTGAACTTCAGACTTAAGCACACCTTCGATTTTAAATTGTTCTGCAATAAGGGCACGAATGGTATTAGACTCATCGTCATTCCAATCTTTCACCTTTTTATCTAACTCCACGTTTGCCTGAGTAAGAATTTTTTGAGCTGATCTACGGCCAATGCCATAGATATAGGTCAAACTAATCTCACCTCTTTTGTTATCGGGAATATCTACACCAGCGATACGTGCCATAATTATCCTTGTCTTTGTTTAAATCTCGGATTCTTTTTGTTAATCACATACAATTTGCCATTGCGCCTTATCAGCTTGCAATCAGCACTGCGTTTCTTTATGGATGCTCTTACCTTCATTTTACTTATATCTAAAAGTTATCCTTCCTTTTGTTAAATCGTAAGGTGACATTTCAAGTTTCACCTTGTCCCCAGGCAGAATACGGATATAATGCATCCTCATCTTTCCTGAAATATGCGCCAGTACCTCGTGGCCATTTTCCAATTGTACACGAAACATCGCATTGGATAACGCCTCCAAAATGGTACCGTCTTGCTCTATCGACTTTTGTTTCGCCACTTATACTTATAATTTTCTTCTATATACTTATGAGTCGTTAAGACTTCTGTTTTATCTTCTAATACCGCCACCGTATGCTCAAAATGAGCTGATGGCTTTCTGTCGGCCGTTCGTATCGTCCAACCATCATTTTCCTGAACTACACTCTTCGTCCCCAGGTTGATCATTGGTTCTATCGCGAACACCATCCCTGCTTTTATCTTCGCCCCTCTCCCTTTCTTTCCGTAGTTGGGTACTTCTGGATCTTCATGAAGATCTTTTCCCACTCCGTGACCCACCAACTCTCTCACCACTCCGTATCCGAATTGCTCCACATAATTCTGTATCGCAAAACTGACCTCTCCAATTCTATTTCCAACTTTAGCTTGTTCTATACCAAGATAAAGCGAGTCATAAGTTCGATCCAGTAGATCAAGCACTTCCTGAGACACACCTTCCAACGGATAAGTATAAGCCGAGTCGCTGTGGAAGCCTTTAAAATAAACACCACAATCAACAGAGATTACATCCGTCTCTTTCAATTCGTACTGACTTGGAAACCCGTGAACCACTGTCTCATTGACAGAAATACACAAGGCTGCCGGAAAGCCATTGTAACCCTTAAAAGAAGGCGAGCCTCCATGATCCTTGATATACTCTTCAGCGATTTTATCCAGATCTTTGGTTTTGATGCCTGGCTTTACCAACCTGGCTACTTCCCCATGAGCTTGCCCTAAAATCTGGGCACTCTCTTTAATTTTCTGAATATCCTCTGCCGTTTTGTAATGAATCATTCAAACTCAAGCCGCAGCAAACTGAGAACGTCCTTTCACTCTTCCTGACTTCATCATTCCTTCATAATGCCTCATCAACAGATAACTCTCTATTTGCTGTAGCGTGTCTAAAACAACACCCACCAAAATCAAAAGAGAAGTACCCCCGTAGAATTGAGCAAAATTTTGCGTAACGCCAGCCCTCACCGCAAAAGCAGGAAGAATTGCCACTATCGCAAGAAAGATTGCGCCTGGTAAAGTAATTTTTGATAAAATACCATCTATAAACTCAGCGGTTTGTTTTCCGGGTTTTATGCCAGGAACAAATCCACCGTTGCGTTTCAAATTATCAGCAATATCATTGCTCGGTACTGTGATTGCTGTATAGAAAAATGTAAACAACAGAATCAGAATAGCGAATAACAAATTGTACTGCCACGAAGTAAAGTCAGCGAAAGTTGAACCCACATAGGCTCCCAAATCACTGTCTCTCCATATACCTGCCAACAAGGGAGGAATGAACATCAATGCCTGAGCAAAGATGATTGGCATTACTCCGGCAGAGTTCAACTTCAAAGGAATAAAATCTCTCTTACCTCCATAAAGCTTATTGCCCACTACCTGCTTGGCATACTGAACTGGAATGCGTCTGGTTGCCTGCGTAAGCGCGATCACTCCCACCACTACGAAGAACAAGGCCAACAATTCAATGATGAAAAGAAGTGCTCCATTCATTCCTTTGGCGTCCATCTCCTGCCAGATAGCAGCTGGAAAACGAGACACAATACCGATCATGATCAGCATACTGATACCGTTACCAATTCCTTTGTCTGTGATACGCTCTCCCAGCCACATACAGAACATAGTTCCAGAGACAAGGATAATAATAGAGGAAACCATCCAGAACATGCCTGGGTTGGTGAGTGCCTCTTCATTAATAGTAGTTCTCAAGTATCCGTATGATTGAGCTGCAGTAATAGCAATCGTCAATACACGCGTAAACTGATTTAACTTCTTTCTTCCGCTATCACCCTCCTTTTGCATTTTGGTGAAATGTGGAACGGCCACTGTAAGTAGCTGCACAACAATCGAAGCCGAGATATACGGCATGATTCCCAATGCAAATATTGATGCACGGCTAAATGAGCCTCCTAGGAAAGTATTTAGTAAGTCGAAAATACCACCTTGATTACCGGCCAATAGATTAGCATCCACTCCCGGTAGCACTACATACGAACCTAACCTGAAAATAATCAGGAAGCCAATCGTATTCATGATCCGAACGCGAAGATCCTCGATCGAAAAAATATTCTTTATGGTGGTGAAGAATTTCTTCATCGTTACACAGTTGTCGCTTTACCACCTGCAGATTCAATCGCTTTAATAGCGGTTGCTGAAAAAGCATGTGCTTCTACATTTACTTTTGTTTTCAATTCTCCTCTTCCCAATACCTTCACCTTATCCTTCTTACCTACCACACCGTTGTCTATAAGTAACTGTATATTGATTTCAGAAGATTTAGTTTTCTCAGCCAGACCATCCAATGCGCCTAGATTTACACACTTGAAGTAAACCTTATTGTTATTGGTAAATCCAAACTTAGGAACACGTCTCTGAAGTGGCATCTGACCACCTTCAAATCCTATCTTGCGGCTATAGCCGGAGCGTGACTTTGCACCTTTATGACCACGGCCCGCAGTAGTACCTCCAGATCCCTGTCCCCTTCCCAAACGCTTATTCGTTTTGGTTGATCCTTTTGCCGGTTTTAATTCGTGTAGTTTCATCTTATATCTCGGTTACGCTAACCAAATGACCCACTTTTTTTACCATGCCCTGAATCTGTGGAGTGTATTCCACTTCTACAGACTTATTCAATCTGCCCAACCCCAACGACTGAATAGTCAGCTGTTGTGTTTCAGGCCTCTTGATCATGCTTTTTCTTTGAGTAATTCTAACTTTAGCCATATCTCTTATCCGTTGAAAACCTTTGATAAGGTAATTCCTCTATTTCTTGCGATCGTATGCGCATCTCTCATTCCAGTCAGCGCTTTGAAAGTTGCTTTCACCACGTTGTGTGGGTTGGAAGATCCTTTTGACTTCGCCAATACGTTATGCACGCCTGCACTCTCAAGTACCGCACGCATCGCACCACCAGCGATAACACCCGTACCGGCAGATGCTGGCTTCAACAACACAAAACCACCACCAAACTTGCCAATCGACTCATGGGGTACCGTTCCTTTAATAATAGGCACTTTCACAAGGTGCTTCTTGGCATCATCGATGCCTTTAGTGATAGCATCTGTTACTTCATTGGCTTTACCCAATCCGTAGCCTACTACACCGTTTCCATCTCCTACTACTACTATGGCGGAGAAGCTGAACCTACGTCCACCTTTCACCACTTTGGCTACACGCTGAATCGCTACGACCTTTTCTTTAAGATCTATTTCACTTGCCTTTACCGTGCTGACGTTGCTTTGTGTCATTCAATTAAAATTTTAAACCTGCTTCTCTGGCGCCTTCAGCCAAAGCTTTGATGTTACCGTGATACAAAGAACCGTTGCGATCAAAAACGATGGTGCTTACACCAGAGGCAAGTGCTTTTTCAGCTACCTTCTTACCCACACTTTTAGAAATCGTTAAATTCACTCCACCCTTCTTATCTAGCTCAACTGAGGATGATGCCGCAAGGGTCATTCCCTTAGTATCATCTATTACCTGAGCATAAATCACTTTATTACTTCTAAAAACGGAAAGACGTGGTCTTTCTGTGGTACCCTTCACCTTTCTGCGGATACCCATTTTTAATCTTTTCCTTCTATCTACTTTAGACTTTATGTTAGCCATACTTATAATTATTTAGAAGCAGTCTTACCAGCTTTTCTGCGTACAAACTCACCAGTGAAACGAATACCTTTTCCTTTGTAAGGCTCCACTTGGCGAAATGATTTTATCTTGGCCGCTACGTGACCGATTAACTGCTTATCAATTCCTTCCAGAATAATTGTAGGGTTTGATCCCTTTTCTGTTATCGCCTGCACCTTCAATTCTTCTGGCACTGCGAAAAAGATATTATGTGAATACCCAACACTCAATTCAAGTACGTTGCCCTGAGCGGTGACCTTAAATCCTACACCTACTAATTCTAATTGGCGCTTATAACCAGTATTTACCCCGGTTACCATGTTGGCGATCAATGAGCGGTATAGACCGTGCATTGCTTTGTGTCTTTTCTGCTCAGAAGGGCGCTCCACAAGCAACTCCGCATTCTCCTGCTTTATCCTAAAATCAGGATCAATTACCTGATGCAGTTCTCCTTTTGGTCCTTTTACAGAAACCTTGTGATCACCTTCATTAAATGTGATGGTCACACCATTTGGAACTTGTACGGGATTTCTACCTATTCGTGACATCGTAATTCTCTATTAATGAACGTAACACAATACTTCTCCACCCACATTCATTGCCTTGGCTTCCTTATCAGTGATTACACCTTTGGAAGTAGAAAGAATAGCAACACCTAAGCCATTAAGTACTTTAGGCAATTTGCTAGCTTCCTTATATTGACGCAAACCAGGCGAACTCACGCGTTTCAGGTTTGATATTGCCGATTCTTTAGTTTCAGCATTGTATTTCAATGCGATCTTGATTAAACCTTGCTTGTTATCGGTTTCTTCGAACTTGTAGTTCAGAATGTAACCCTTATCAAAAAGTACCTTTGTAATCTCCTTTTTCAGGTTAGATGAAGGCACTTCAACCACACGGTGACGCGCCTTAATGGCGTTTCTCAACCTGGTTAAATAATCTGCTATCGGATCTGTAATGTTCATATTCTATTTAAAAAAGCAAACCCGCCAAAAAACGGGGCTGCAAAGTTATTCAATCCTTTCCTTTATTCAAAAGCCGGTTTTCTTATTACCAGCTAGCTTTAGTTACCCCTGGTATCAACCCGTCAGAGGCCATCTGGCGGAATTGATTACGGCAAATGCCGAATTTTCGCATATATCCTCTTGGTCTTCCAGTCAATTTGCAACGATTATGTATGCGAACTTTGGAAGAATTTCTAGGAAGCTTATCCAAACCTTCCCAATCACCAGCCTCTTTTAACGTTTTGCGCTTCGCTGCATAGCGTTTCACAAGGGCTTCCTTCTTTCTGTCTCGTGCTATAATGGATAATTTTGCCATTAGTCTTGTTTATTTTTGTTAACAAAAGGCATCCCAAATGCCTTCAACAATGCAAAGCTTTCTTCGTCAGTCTGAGCGGTAGTCACAAAAGTGATGTCCATACCGTTGATTTTGGTCACTTTATCAATGGATATCTCAGGGAAAATGATCTGCTCTTTCACACCCAAGGTATAGTTACCACGGCCATCAAAACCCTTATCACTCACTCCTTTGAAGTCACGTACGCGAGGCAAAGCCACATTCATGATACGATCCATGAATTCAAACATGCGATCACCACGCAAAGTCACCTTTGCTCCGATGGGCATATCTTCACGTAGCTTAAAGTTTGAAATCGCTTTCTTTGACTTGGTTGCTACTGCTTTCTGACCTGTAATGGTCGTTAGCTCTTCCACACCAACATCAACCAATTTCTTATCGGCTACTGCTGCTCCAATACCTTTATTGATGCAAATCTTTGTCATCTTAGGTACCTGCATGATGGACTTATATTGAAACTTGTCCTTCAGTGAAGGCGCAATTTCATTCAAGTATTTGTCTTTTAATCGGGGCGTTGCCATTACTTAATAAATTCTCCTGTTTTCTTAGAATACCTTTGAAGCTTGCCTTTATCATTCAGCTTCCTGCCTGTGCGAGTAGTTTTTCCGTCAGCTGGATTTACCAACATTAGGTTACTTACGTGCATTGCTGCTTCAGTTTTTTTAATTCCTCCTTCTGGCTTACCAGCTGAAGGCTTCTCATGCTTCGTCACCATGTTGACACCTTCAACAATAGCACGTTGCTTCTCAAGGAATAGCTCTAGCACTGTTCCTTCTTTTCCTTTATCGTTTCCAGCCAACACCTTTACAGTGTCTCCTTTGCGGATGTGCATTTTTGGCTGTTTGTTAAATCTCCTATCCATAATTAAAGTACTTCAGGGGCCAATGAAACAATCTTCATAAACTGCTTTTCTCTCAGCTC
>JBATLM010000153.1:0-53870 GCA_049289315.1 Cyclobacteriaceae bacterium | reverse complement strand
GTATAGTGGGTAGCATGCTGGTGTTAAGCAAAAATGAAGGGATCAGTAAACACTGGCAGTACTTTGGTTGGATTGCTTTATTAGGCGTGTTCTTTATTCTCAGTTTCTATTGTGTGATTGCTGGGCTCACCATCGACTATGCTACTTTTTCTATGATGGGGTCTTTGTCTCATTTAGATGCACAGTCAGCAGTCAGTTATTACAATGATATTTTGGGAAGCCCGTTGCGAATAATGTTCTTTCAAGGATTGTTTGTAACAGCTACTGTTTGGATTGTTGCCAAGGGTGTTAAGGGTGGATTGGAGAAATCGGTGAGCTGGATGATGCCCGCTTTGTTCATCATTCTTGTTGTCTTACTTTTTTACTCCGCCATTACAGGCGAATTTTTGAAGGCACTGAAATTTATGTTTACACCTGACTTTTCTAAGCTTACACCGGCAGTAGTGATGACTGCATTTGGTCAAGCTTTTTTCTCATTGGGTGTAGGGTTAGGAGTGATGCTGACTTATGGAGCCTATATGTCAAAGGAATCTTCCATACTTCGCTCTGCAGTTACTATTTCTTTTGCAGATGGATTTGCTGCCATCTTATCGGGGTTGGCCATATTTCCAATTGTTTTCCAATATGGACTGTCACCAGCCGAAGGCCCTGGCCTCTTATTCATGACCTTACCTATTGCTTTTGGACAAATGCCGGGTGGAGGATTGGTTGGGTCTTTGTTTTTTATCCTTTTGATGTTCGCTGCTTTGTCTTCATCAATTTCTCTTTTGGAATCTATCATCTCCAGGCTGGAGGAGGTATCCACCTGGGGAAGAAAAAAAATCACCATTGTAGCAGGTATTTTATTATGGGTACTAGGATTGGGAACTGTTTTTTCATTCAGCATTTGGTCTAACTTCACTCCGTTAGATATGATCAAACCATTGGAGGGCAAAACAATTTTTGGTTTGATTGATTACTTTGCTTCAAATATTTTGATGCCAGTAGGAGGCATTTTAATGGCCATCATTGGTGGCTGGGTACTTTCAAAAGAATCGAGTAAGGCGGAATTGGATATTAAGGATGAGCGTCTATTTCATATTTGGAGGTTCTTGGTTCGGTATATAGCACCTGCAGCAGTTCTGATCATTTTTATTTCTAATCTGAGCTAGAAGAACTTAAATTCATAGTCGCTATGAATAAAGGGTGGGATTGGATCAAGAAACATAAGAAGATAACGGGGACTGTAATCATTCTATTCTTTGGCTTTATTTTTTGCTTACCTGATCCGCTTTTCGACAATCCATATTCCACAGTACTGGAGGATCAAAACGATAATCTTTTATCCGCTTCAATTGCTCAAGATGGTCAATGGCGATTTCCTGCTCAAGCTGATGTCCCTGCAAAGTTTGAATCGGCCATTCTTCTTTTTGAGGATAAAAGATTTTACTCCCACTTGGGCGTGGATCCGCTGGCTATATTCAGGGCCATTCAACAAAATTTAAAAGCAGGTAGTGTAGTGAGTGGCGGAAGTACCATCACTATGCAAGTAATTCGGCTTTCAAGACAGAATCACAAACGGACCTATTTTGAAAAGATAATCGAAATGATTGTAGCCACACGGCTTGAATTGTCCTACAGTAAAAAGGAAATCCTTTCCATGTATGCAGCACATGCACCTTTTGGAGGAAACGTTGTAGGCATAGAGGCTGCTTCCTGGCGTTACTTTGGTAGAAAATTGGATGACTTAAGTTGGGCGGAGTCCGCCATGCTTGCAGTGTTGCCCAATAATCCATCCCTTATTCATCCAGGTAAGAACAGGAGTCTCTTGAAAGATAAGAGAGATCGATTATTGGATCGATTACGGGAGGATGGGGCGTTTGATGAGATAACGCTTAATCTGGCTAAGGCAGAATCACTTCCTCAAAAACCACTTCCACTACCGCGGCACGCCAAACATCTCCTGACAAGAGCAGCTTTGGAAGGCCATCAACAAACAAGAATTAAATCTTCTATTGATGAGGCCATTCAGCTACAAGCAGAACGGATTATAAATGAACATCAACAACAATTAATGGGCAACCAGGTTTACAATGCGGCTGCCGTTATTCTAAAAGTAGAAACTGGTGAAGTAATGGCTTATGTTGGGAATACGGATTCCGGGCGTGAGCACAGCGAGATGGTTGACATTGTTAATTCTCCAAGAAGTACGGGAAGCATTTTAAAGCCATTCTTATTTGCGGCTTTGATGGACGATGGGAAAGTACTGCCACAAACTTTAATACCGGATGTGCCTACATTAATAGGTGGGTTTTCGCCCAAAAACTTTTCTAAGGACTATGATGGTGCCGTGCCAGCGGATAAGGCACTGATACGCTCATTAAATATTCCAGCGGTGCATGAGTTGAGAGACTTTCGCTACGAAAAGTTTTACGAAGTGTTAAAGAACGTAGGCTTAACTACCCTCACTCAACCAGCGGATCATTATGGACTTTCACTGGTCTTGGGTGGAGCTGAAGGTACACTTTGGGATATCACCGGAGCCTATGCTTCTATGGCACGTACGCTCAACAATTACTTTACTGTGGTCGGTGGCAAGCGTTATGATAAGGATGATTTCCATCCACCTAGCTACCTTAAAGACTCAGCCCTAGAAATAGGTCGTCAGTTAACAGAAACAAGCTGGCTGAACGCATCAGGAATTTGGCTCACTTTTGAAGCTTTGAAAGAATTGTACCGCCCTGGTGAGGAAACAGGTTGGCGGTATTTTAATTCTACAAAACCAATTGCCTGGAAAACGGGAACCAGTTTTGGATTTAGAGATGGATGGGCTGTTGGTACCAATCCCGAATATGCCATAGGTGTGTGGGTGGGCAATGCTGATGGTGAGGGAAGACCTGGTTTAACAGGCACTGAGATGGCTGCTCCAATTCTCTTTGATTTGTTTTCGCTGCTGCCGGGTCAACCCTGGTTTCAACAGCCAGTCTCTGAAATGGAACAAATTAAAGTTTGTGCAATCAGTGGGCAGCGTGTTTCAGCTAATTGTGAATCCACAAATTCGATATGGGTCACAAGCAGTGGTCTGCAAACTCAGCCTTGCGAATATCATAAAAGGATTCACCTTACAGAAGATGAAAAATTTCAGGTGAATCTTAATTGTGAAAAAGCGGATCAGATTCACAGTGCGAATTGGTTTGTCTTACCCCCGGTTCAGGAATATTATTTCAGAACAAAGAACCTCAGCTATAAACCTTTGCCACCCATTCGAAGTGATTGTGGAGGAGGAGCTAGATTAGTGGCAATGGATTTGGTCTATCCTAAGCCCGGAGCCTCGATTTTCATTCCGCGTGAATTGGATGGCTCACCAGGGTTGGCATTGTTTCAAGCGGCTCATCGGTCTTCCTCGTCCACTATTTATTGGCACCTTGATGGTGAATACATTGGTTCAACAAGAAAAACGCATCATTTAAGCCTCTCAGGCTCCTCAGGGGCACATTCCATTACCCTCGTTGATGATGATGGTGAGATCCTAACCCAGTCATTCATCATACTATCAGATCCATAACTAATTGAAATGTAAGGTTTTGTATGTATTTGATTAAATTATTTGGTTAATAGTACTTATTTTAGAGCTTTTAAGCTAAACAGGTACGTCTATGGCAATCAAAGTAAACCTGGTGCTGCCCCTTATTTTTTGTGCTTTATTATCGCAAGGGCAGCCAAGTAACGGATCTTCAGCAGATTCATTTACAAATCATGTAGTTATTGGTGCTTTTTCGAGCCGTGAAAATGCGGTGCGTTTCACTGAAGAGGCAAAGCAAGCCAATCCTAATGTTACGTTCAATATCAACCCTGATCGGAAGTTGTTTTATGTCTATGTAACAAAGACAGACGATAGGGTTCAGGCATTTGGACAAGCCCGAAAATTTCGCAAAGAATCTAAATATTGGGATACCTGGGTTTACTTTGGAGCACTCGGTGAAGAGGCGGTTGCAACGGAAAGTTCTACAGCAAAACTTCAATTGGAGGAGACTTCTGATTTGACTGTGTCTGATAATTCTTCAAAAGAAAAAACCAATGTTCCAAAAATAGATAAGAAAGCGGTTGAGGCAGAAGTTAAAGCCTTTTCTATGGCAGATGAGCCTACTGGTTTGGATCTTGATAAAATGATTGGAGCTTCTCAAACACAAGTGCAAAAGGAACATTACGAGGAAATCAGGAATGTAAAGGAATCTGTTGTAAAGCTTAATAAGGAAACTAAAGTCATCGTTTTTAAGGATGATAACGAAGGTAGACAGGCATTGAAAGCGCTGGGTTATGAAATCGAAGAGGATAAACCAGTCTCAGGTTTTTTTGATTCGAAGAATAATATTTTGGCGATCAATGCAACAGAATCTCAAACTGATGAACCCTTTCATGAAGGGTTGAAGCCTGTGGTTAAATTCTTAAGAAAGAAGAATCCGGAAAAATTCGATTCTTTTACTGAGAGGGCAAAAGATATTAAGCATCCTATACGCGGAGTAACGTATGGTGAACTTAATGCAACGGGTGAGGAGGCATTGGGTAATATGATGGCTGATGTTGCTCAAGGGTATTTTGAAAGATCAGATAACTTGAAGAGTGAAGCGACTATACTTATGGGGGAAATCCTTGAAGCCTTGGGAGTTGAATCTGTGGATATAGCCTTAAATGGTGACCATTTAAAAACAACGGCAACTAATCTTGCTGTTGCTGTGCGAGAAGCTACAGGATTTGATGCTGAGGGAAATAGAAAATTCAAATTTGACCTGTTCAATACCATGAATCTCAAGAAGATTACTGGTAAAGTTGATCTGGTCAATGAGAGTGGCAGAAAGATTTCTGCATATGCGAGTAATGAAATAGTTCAGGTAATGCGCGCAGATGCTTCGGGTAGTATTATTCTGGCTTGCGATGTACTTGGGTATCGGAAACTTTTGTTCAAGTTGAATTATGATAATCCCTTTTTAACAGAAGGAGTGAAACGAGGGGAAAATGAAGAAGCTATTGTTCCATTTGGATTGGTGAGGTTGCAAAAGGGAGATATTGCGGTAATGTATAATGTATATTTTTTTAAGGATGCCGCCATTATGAGGCCGGAATCGCGTTATGAGATCAATAATCTTTTGTCTATGATGAAAGAGAATGATGCTTACAAAATTTTGATTCATGGGCACACCAATGGAAATGCTGCGGGAGAGATTATAACAATGGGAGATTCAAAGAATTTTTTCTCGTTGACAAATACCCAGGATGGTAGGGGGTCAGCAAAAAAATTATCAGAGGAGAGGGCGGAGGTAATTAGTAAATACTTGATTGATCAAGGAATTGAAGAGGATCGCATGGAAGTTAAAGCTTGGGGCGGTAAGCGGCCACTTTATGATAAGAATCACAGCCTGGCGCAATCCAATGTGAGAGTGGAGATTGAGATCGTTGAGAATTAAGGATAGTTTTCTGCCTTTTCCTGGGTGCCATTTAAATAGCCAATTCAATAATATAAATAGCTATTTAGTGATTTAGCGCTCTATTTCTTAATTTGGGATGAATACAACCATTTTATCGTGAAGAAACTACTAATCCTGTCAAGCCTTTTCTGCGTATTCGCATTTACAAATGTGGCGAAAGCTCAATCATCCCCGGATGAACATTATGTTGTAATTGGTGCATTTGCCAATCATAACAATGCCATTCGCTGGACGGACAATGCAAATAGTAAAAATTTTAGCGCTCAATATGCGATGAACCAATCGCGCAAACTTTACTATGTCTATATTTTAAGGACAGAAGATAAGCGCAAGGCATTTTCATTCATGATGAAAATAAGAGTGGAAACATCCTATAAAGACGCATGGGTATTTTCTGGTAAACTTGGTGCTGAAGCTGAGGTGGTTCCGGAAGAATCACCGGTGGTTGAGGAAACTCCTGAAGAGATTCCAGAAGAAGAGCCCATCTTTGAAGAAGTAGAGCCTACGGAAGAACCGATAGTTGAAGAGCCTACGGAAGAACCGATAGTTGAAGAGACTCCAGAAGAGCCGATCGTTGAGAAGCCAAAAGGAAAGCCGTTTATGTTTAAACTGGTGAGTGAAGAGGAAGATGTGCTTGGAGAGGTTCATGTGTTAGAATCTCCGCAAGCGACACAGTATCAGGCTTACAATGGTAATGAAGTTGTTTATCTCACTTCCCCACGGAATAGCGAAGGAGCTTTTATTGCAGCAGTGCAGGCTCCGGGTTTTAGACCAGTAGAAATTACAATTGATTACAATGATCCTTCAATTTACTCTTCTGGATTTGGTCCGCAGAATGAAATTATTATTCCTATTGAACTGGTTCGGTCTAAGCGGGGTGACTATATAGAATTTAACAAGGTTCGTTTCTTTGGTAATTCCGCCATTTTTCAACCTGAATCTAAAATTGAATTGGATGGCCTTGTGGATTTAATGAAGGAGCAACCGAAATATAAGATTATGATTCATGGTCACTGCAATGGCAAGCAATCAAGGAATGTTGTTACTAAAGGTAACTCCAATGAATTTTTTGAAACAAGTACATTAAACAACAGAGCATCAGTTTCTGCCAAGGAGCTCACTCAGTTTAGGGCTGACCTTGTAAAGGAATACCTTGTTAGCCAGGGTATAGATGTAAAGAGAATTAAAACCAAAGCAGAGGGCGGAAAAGTGATGATTTATCCACAAAGCGGTACACTCTCGGGTTATAACGATCGAATTGAGGTAGAGATTAAAAAGGGAAAATAACTCCCTTTTAACTCATTGCCATCAGTATGTCATGCTGAGTAATAATATGGATCTTATCAGTTTCATCCCTAACAAGTAAAGCCTTATTTGATTTATTCAACAATGAAGACAACACATCCAGCGTGCTGTCCATTCCCACAAAGATCATCGGCATATCCATCACTTCACCAACGGGTTTAGTTGTAATGGTGGGGTCTTGAATTACTTTCTCTAAGAGACTTGAAGCGGAGATGCTTCCTACAAAAACATTTTTCTCAACTACTGGTACCTGATCAATACCTTCTTTACTCATAATGGAAATGGCGTCACCAATTGCAGAGGTTTTAGTTACAGTGAACAGGCTATTTTTACCATTACGCTGTTCAATGATTTTTTTGGCTGTTGAGTAGGTTCTATCTTCAAGAAAACCATGATCTTTCATCCAATTGTTATTGTAAACTTTGTTGAGATAGCGTGTGCCATGATCTGGGAGAAGAATGACCATTATATCGTCTTCTTTAAGATTGTCTTTGGCATATTCAAGCGCGCCATGTACAGCTGATCCACTGCTCCATCCCACAAACAAACCCTCTTCACGTGAAAGCCTTCTCGCCATAATGGCACCGTCTTTATCAGTTACTTTAATGAACTGATCAATTACATCAAAATTTACATTCTTTGGTAAGATGTCCTCGCCAAAACCCTCTGTTAGGTAGGGATAAATTTCGTTTCTGTCGAACTCTCCGGTTTCCTTATATTTTTTAAAAACAGATCCATAAGTGTCGATCCCAACGCTTATTAAATCTTTCTTTTGTTCCTTTAAATACTTTGACGTACCACTCATTGAGCCTCCAGTTCCTACGGTAGCTACATAGTGAGTGATTTTACCTTCAGTTTGAGTCCAAATTTCTGGGCCTGTGGTTTCAAAATGTGCTTGCGCATTGGAGGCGTTATCGTATTGGTTAGGGTAAAAAGAATTGGGAATCTCTTTGTTTAATTTTTGCGCGATAGAATAATACGAGCGTGGGTCATCTGGCTCTACATTGGTAGGACATACGATTACTTCAGCTCCTACTGCTTTCAAAATGTCAATCTTTTCCTGTGATTGCTTATCCGCCATGGTGAAGATGCACTTATAGCCACGGCAAATTGCGGCTAGGGCTAACCCCATTCCTGTATTTCCACTGGTTCCTTCAATGATCGTTCCCCCTGGTTTTAGCAATCCTGCTTTCTCCGCATCCTCGACCATTTTCAAAGCCATTCTGTCTTTGGTGGAATTGCCAGGGTTGAAATACTCAACCTTTACCAGGATAGTTCCTTTGATGCCTTTATTGAGTGTGTTCAGGCGAACAAGTGGCGTATTCCCAATCGTTTCGATAATTGAATTATAGATCATTTCGTCAAATTTAAAGGGCTACAAAGTTATAAAATTCTGTCAGTGGCAGGAGTTAAATCATGGTGAAAATCCACCCAATATCAGACTGCAGCTCCCGCCAGTAAGTATAATACTGCCATTCGCACAGCCACACCATTCTCCACCTGATCAAGAATAATCGAGTGGTGGGAGTCTGCAGCGTCACTGGTTAATTCTACGCCCCTGTTGATTGGGCCAGGGTGCATGAGTACGATTTTCTTGTTGAGTTTATCCAGCAATCTTTTATTAATGCCGTAGTACAACGAATACTCCCTAAGGGAAGGGAAGTATTTTATTTGCTGTCTTTCTAATTGAATCCGCAAAACATTGGCCACATCGCACCATTCCAGTGCTTTCTGTACATCGTACTCTACGGTAACACCGAGGGTGGATATGTATTTAGGCAATAGGGTAGGTGGGCCGCAAACCATAACTTTTGCCCCCATTTTCAGTAAGGCAAAAATATTGGACAGTGCAACACGGGAGTGCAGAATGTCACCAATGATGGCTACTTTTTTACCTGCCAGCGTTCCTAATTTTTCGTATATCGAAAATGTATCCAATAAAGCCTGAGTGGGATGTTCATGTGTGCCATCTCCAGCGTTTATAATTTTGGCTTTGATGTGCTTAGCCAGAAAATGAGGTGCGCCTACACTTGAATGCCTCATCACCACCATATCTACTTTCATTGCTAATACATTGTTGACGGTATCCAAAAGTGTTTCTCCTTTTTTCACAGAGCTATTGGCGGCTGTGAAGTTGATCGTGTCTGCTGACAATCTTTTTTCAGCAAGTTCAAAGGAAAGGCGAGTTCTGGTGGAGTTCTCAAAAAATATATTCGCGATGGTAACATCTCGCAGCGATGGTACCTTTTTAATAGGGCGGTTAATTATTTCTTTAAAATTGGCTGTTGTTTCAAAAATGAGCTCAATGTCCTTAGGGGTGATGTTCTTGATTCCGAGTAGATGGGGTTGACTAAGTTTCGACATATTGCTAATCATTGTTGATTAACCAAATTCTGTTTTGTTTATGACCTTGCGCCAGCATTTCTACTAACACACGTTGTGATGCGATTGTGTTTACGTACTTCCCAACATAATCGGCTGCTATCGGCAAATCTCTATTATACTTTCTGTCTACTAATACCAATAGCTCCACTTTGGCTGGTCGGCCAAAGGCAATCATAGCGTCCATGGCTGCTCTCACAGTTCTGCCAGTAAATAGGACGTCATCGATTAGCACTACTTTTTTCCCTTCAATCATAAAGGGCACGCGCGTTTCACTTGCTTTGGCAGGGGTGTCTCGCCTTCTAAAATCATCCCGATGGAAAGTAGTATCTAAAAGACCGAATGGGATTTCGGCTTTTATTAAGTTTTTTAGCTTTTGGTGGATGAGTTCCGCCAGATAGATGCCTCTTGGTTGTAGTCCCAAAAGCACAGTTTCTTCAAAACGGTCGTGATTTTCAATAAGTTGCTGGCAAAGCCTGTTCAGCGTAATATCAAGCAGATCAGAGTCGAGAATAAGTTTCTTCTGCATAGGCCGTGGCTGCGAAGATACTAAAAATGCCTTTAACCCTTATTTATAGTCGACTTTGTTTATAAAAAAAACTCGCCTATTGTTATTTCCTTTTGATTTGGAAGAACTCCGAATCTGCTGAACACCATAAACGAATAGCTTGTCATCATACCAATAGTCAAGATTACTACTCTCAAATTGCGTGTTTCTGAGGATATCATCCTCAAATTTTAACTTCACCTCGGCAGATGATTTTCCTTCAACTATTTGCGAGTCTTTTATGATTTTACTGCGAATTTCACTTTCATAAACATATTGGAGGTAGATTTTATTCTCTTGCGCCTGAATTTTGACATACTGATCCAAGGTAGGGGTTACTATGTCATTTATTTCGAAGCTATTGTCCCAAGTCAATTCCCCATTTTTGTCAAACCCTATTACTACAGCGTGAGTGTATTGATACCCAATTAAAATTCGGGTCTGCGATAGGCCATTTACATAGGCGTATTTTGGAGAGAATGCTTCTCCAAGCATAACGTAATCGTCTTCGGTTTCAATTACTTCATGTACAATGAAACGGTAATTGAACTTGGCTTTTTTTCCTTTTATCTTTTTCCTTTCAATTCGCTGCTTTATTCTTTCCTGCCGAGTTGCTTTCATGTAGTTGAAAAAGTGGTGGAGGTCACCGTAATCGTAATACTTAATTTCATATTCTCCCATCGGATTTATTCTGGCTATAAAGATGCCCCGAGAATATTCTTTAAACCTTCCATATACCCCAACAACTGCCTGCTCATCGTTCCCGATATGAATAGATCTTCCAAAAATTAGATTCTTTTTATCTCCAGGCTCAAGAATGGTAGTTTTAATTAAATCTCCTTTTGCGTCATAGTTTCGGATCCAAAGACACTTCTTTTTTTCGTAATTATCACTACTTACTATGACTTCAACGCTACCATCATCGTATGGCTTTACCTGAGTGAGTTCGCCCACCTCATTAAAAAAACCAGGAAGTATTTTTGATTTCTGACTAGCGAAATTAAAATGCACAATTAATGGCCTGTAGTTGAAGTATCCTCCAATAAAGGCAGCTTCATCGGTGATGATAAACTCTGTGGGATTAAACGAAATAAGGTTTTGCACCCTGTAGACAGTATATGCACCGTCATTAATATCAATGGCAGCAATTAAAAAGTCTCCAAATCTATTGTTTTGGGCTTTGAACAGCACAAAGAGGTAATTCTGCTTTACAAGTGCCCGTACTGCCCGCAACCCTTTTGCTATCTCAATATTTCTATTCCAAACTACTCTGAAAATAGTATCTACTCTGTAGATTTCTAATTTATCGAGTGGGGAGTCATATAATCTTCTGTAGATCATCAGTCCACTAGTGCCAGCTGAGACTACGGAAAAATTTGAGTTTTCAAAATTTGAAATTGGAATTTCGAGCCGGCCGACCTGTTGTGTCTGAGCCATTGTTATTTCGCTAATGCTAAGCAGCAAAATTGCCAGCAAATAGTAAAGGCTATTCGGCTTCGAATTTGTTGATGTAGAATACATACCTCACAGGATCTTCAGTTTTCCTTTCCGTATCTTTAATTGATTGGTACCCCCACACAAAGGAAAAATCATCATACCAATAACGCATTCCTGAATCTTCATCTACCTCATTTCTAACTATATCAGTTGATTTTTTTAGTGGAATGTCAAGTGTGTCCATTTCTGGTTCTAAAATCATGGAGCTTGTATTCACATGAATTTTGCTTTCGTTTTTATACGACAGAAATATCAATTCGTCTTTTATGGTAAAGTCAGAAATTTGTTCAGTAACATGCCTTTTTATGTTGTCGTATTTTAGGCTGTTGTCCCAAATCATTTTCCCTTGATTATCAAACACAGTTAGGATGGATTCAATCATTTTAGCCGAGGTATTTTGGCTGGTATTATTATACGAGTAGGGTGAATTGGAATACCTATTTGTAAATGGACTGTTGTTATAGGGTGAATACCCATATCCATAGTAAGGATTGTTGTAGCCACCTCTGGTTGATCTGCCTGTAGAGGAGGCCGGGTCATACATTTCTGAAAGTAGGTAGAAACCTTCTCCATTTTCTTCTATACGAATAGGTAGTACGTAGGCTTTGTAATCGGGCGCCTTGCCTAATTCACTTCGTTCTTTTGATTTTGCTTTTATTCTTGAAACTCGTTTGTCAGGAAGGTAATTAAGTAGCGTGTTGAGGGATGCAAAAGGGATGTAGTTAATTTTCTGATTTGTGAAGGGGTCTACTAATACCGAATAATATCCCAATGCTTCACGTCCAGGACCTTCAGTGTAGGTGCCCAATAAAATAAGCTCTTCTCTCTTAAGACTACTGGTAATCCCTGTGAGGATGTTCATGTCTCTTTCGATTTCAATATTATCTTCCAAGAGTAGTCCTCCGTGTTCATCAAACGTCTTTAAGACCAAATGACGTTTGTCTAGAGAATTTCTTTCGATGAGTAGTGTGTTGAAAGTATTGTTCTTATTTGTTCGCACATCAAGTAATTCGGTGTCTTTTAAAAAGAAACCGGGAATTACTTTCAGAAGTTTTTTTGACGTCTCATAAAGCATAACTGCTGGTTCGTTGGAGACATAGCCGCCAAAAATTACATTCTCGCCTACCAGTGTAAAATGAGTGGGGCGGAGAGTAAACTCATGCTTGATTTCAAACTGATTTACTTCATGGTTGATGATGTTAATAGAGGTCAGTATAAACTCCCGACTATCAACATTGCCTTCGCGGAAAAGTAAAAAGATGAGATCGCCACCATACTCATAGCCAATCAAATCATAGCTGGATTTAACTTCAAGGTCCGTCTGCCATGATTCCTCCAATGAAGTATCAAGTAGAATAACCTCTCTTAACCGATTGCCAGAATTGTATTTATTTTTCTCTCTTACTAGTGCAACACCATTCTTTTCTAATGGAATAATAGTGAAGTTATTATCAGATAGCTTTACTTCTTTCTCGTATCGTTCCAATGCTTTGAGCTGACCCCATGCTGAAGGAGCGCAAATAGCTAAAAGAATAATTAGGAGATTAGTCCTAATTGAAAATGTATCTGGCAAAATTATTTTAGCAATCATTTCCTACTCCTGGCTCATCTTCACAATAAAATCAAATTCAGCTTCCTTTACAGGTTGAACGGAAAGACGGGAATTTTTTACCAGCACCATATTGGCAAGCTTTTTAGTTGCTTTTACATCTGCCAGCGTAATTGATTTTTTTAGTTTTTTAACTGGAGCAATTTCAACTACAGCCCAATCTTCCGCAGATGGGTCAGGGAAGTGTTCTTTTGTGATTTTGGCGATACCTACTATGTCCTTGCCCTCGTTGCTATGGTATATAAATGCCATGTCACCTTTTTTCATCGCTTTGATGTTATTACGTGCTTGAAAGTTCCGAACTCCATCCCATATTGTCTTTTTGTCTTTAACGAGGTCTTCCCAGGAGTAGGTTCCAGGTTCTGATTTCATTAACCAATAGTTCATCGTACAGTTTTGTTTATTTTTAATACGTTATGTGCGATTCTAAAATAGTGAATACAATTCGTATTTTCCTGCATATATGGTGCCGTTGTGAAATGTTTTAAAGAATTCGTAATAAATTGAATTCTATTTTTGTCTACCCTACCCGGTTACTCACCCGGATTAAGTTAGATTGGGCAAGTATTTAAAGTTTGAATGAAAATTCTAATTATTAGGTTCTCCTCGATAGGGGACATTGTGCTCACTACTCCGGTAATTCGGATACTCAAAACTCAGGTTGATAATGCGGAAATTCATTATGTCACCAAAGCCCGTTTTGCTGGGCTGTTGAAGGAGAACCCTTATGTGGATAAACTCCACTTATTGGACGATAAGCTGGGATCGTTAATTGCGAACCTTAAGGAAGAAAAATTTGACCACATTATAGACCTTCACAATAACCTTCGAACACGAATCATAAAATTTTCGCTTGGCGCAAAGTCTTCCAGTTTCAATAAGCTAAACTGGGAGAAGTGGCTCATGGTCAACTTTAAGATTAATAAACTTCCTTCTGTGCACATAGTGGATAGGTATCTTCAGGCAGCTTCTCATTTGGGTATAAAGAATGATTCTCTCGGGCTTGATTACTTTATGCCAGAGACAGATGAGGTTCCGTTGGAGTGGCTTCCGCCCACGCATCATAATGGGTATGTAGCCTATGTGATTGGTGGTCAACATGCTACTAAAAAATTGCCTATCCGGAGAATGATTGAGTTATGTGATAAAATTAACCGACCAATTATTCTTTTGGGGGGAAAGGAAGATTTTGCTGAAGGCGAACAGGTCAGGCTGTTTTTTGAGAAAAATGAGACTGAAGTTGAAATGGAGGAGGGATTGCAATCAGAATTCAACAAAAGGACAATTGTTTTTAATGCCTGCGGAAAGTATAATCTTAACCAGTCAGCAAGTATTGTGAAACGTGCCAGTTATGTATTCAGTCACGATACGGGCATGATGCACATTGCTGCTGCCTTCAAAAAGGAAGTGTTCAGTATCTGGGGCAACACTATTCCGCTTTTTGGAATGTATCCTTATCGCACCAAATTTACTGTACTTGAGAATAACAAGTTGGACTGTAGACCATGTTCCAAGATTGGATACAATAAATGCCCCAAAGGACATTTCAATTGCATGCAAAAAATAGCCTTTGATTTTTACCTTCCTGAGTAGCGTTTAATAGGCGCGGACAAGTTTGCCTTCCATGTAGTTCACATAAGCCCGATTTACTACGCGCATACCTCCTTTTGTTGGAAAGTCTCCTGTGAAATACCAGTCGCCTGAATGATTGGGTATGGCCTTATGCAAATTTTCTATCGTTTGAAATGCCACTTGTAATTCAGCTTTCATGCCTTCAGGGCGAACAATGTCAGTGATCTTATCAGAAATCTCTTCATAAGTGAATTGTTCATAAAGCCTTTTCACATAGTTCTGCGGATTGCTTTCATTTTCTGATTGTAGACATTGCTCGTAAACTTCGCCTAGCAAGTAATCTTTTCCTTGATCTTTGATCAACTGAATCACTGCACGAAAGGCCACAAAGTCACCCATGCGACTCATGTCAATTCCATAACAATCCGGAAATCTAATTTGAGGTGCAGAGGAAACCACTACAATTTTTTTAGGATTTAATCTATCCAGCATTTTTAGGATGCTCTTCTCCAGTGTGGTCCCTCTGACAATTGAATCGTCAATTACTACCAATGTATCTTTCCCTTTATTCACCACTTCATAGGTAGTGTCGTATACGTGTGCTACAAGTTCACCTCTATGTTCATCATCAGCGATGAACGTACGCAACTTGGCATCTTTCAGTACGATTTTCTCAACACGAGGTCTGAAACTCAGAATTTCTTCAGCGGAATCAACTGAAGGTTTCTTGTCAATAAGAATGTCTTTTTGCTTACTGATCAGAAAATCTTCTACACCGCCCATCATGCCTAGAAAAGAAGTTTCGGCTGTATTGGGGATATACGAAAAGATGGTGTTTTTAAGGTCAAAATTGATGGACTTGAGAACCTGAGGAACCAATAATTTACCGAGTGCCTTACGCTCCTTATAAATTTCAGGGTCAGTGCCTCTTGAAAAGTATATGCGCTCAAAGCTGCACGACTTCTTCTCCATTTGTTTGATGATGGGATATTGGGCAAAGTCTCCACTCTTAGTTATAATCAAACCATGACCTGGGTCTATCTCTTCGATTTGATCATATTCGATGTTAAAAGCAGTTTTTATCGCTGGTTTTTCGGAGGCTACTACCACTACTTCATCATCAGCGTAATAATAGGCAGGCCTTATTCCTGAAGGGTCTCTTACTACAAATGCGGAGCCTGACCCCGTAAGGCCAGCCATGGTGTAACCACCATCAAAATCTTTACAGGCTCTTTTTAGAATGCGCTGTAAGTCGATTTCATTTTCGATAATATCCGAAATTTCAGGACTTGTGAATTTGTCTTTGTATTTTCTGTATAAGGATTGCACTTCTTCATCCAAAAAGTGGCCTATTTTCTCCATTACAGTTACAGTATCTACTTTTTCCTTTGGGTGCTGACCCAGTCCTACGAGGATATCAAATAGCTCGTCCACATTGGTCATATTGAAATTGCCAGCCATCACAAGATTTCGGCTTCTCCAATTGTTTTGACGCAAAAAAGGATGGACGTTTTCTATACTATTTTGCCCGTGTGTGCCATAGCGCAGGTGTCCTAGCCAAAGCTCACCACTAAAGGCAACATTTTCCTTAAGCCATTGCTCATCCCTAAATTTATCACCTCCCTTTTTCTGGCCTTTACTATATTTCTTACCAATTTTCCTGAAAAGGTCAGCAACAGGCTGAGGTTTCATGCTGCGGTACCTGCTTATATACCTAAAGCCTGGTTTTTGATCGATTTTGATGTTGGCAACACCGGCACCATCCTGGCCTCGATTGTGCTGTTTTTCCATCAAAATGTACATCTTATTCATCGCATAGCTAGTTCCATATTTTTCGATGTAATAGGATAGCGGCTTGCGCAAGCGAATAAGGGCTATACCACATTCGTGAAGGATGGTATCACTCATAGAAGATAGTTAAGGCACAAAGTTAATTCTATTAATCCAACCCATCAACAAAATCGAGCTGATAGCTGTACACCCTTAACCAAAATGAGGTTAATAAAATTTACGAAAATCAATTTTTTTTAAGCGAATACTGGCTCATTGAATTTGGAAACAGTGAAAAAGAAGGTACTTCCCTTTCCTTCCTCACTTTCCAGCCATATACGACCTCCATTGCGTTCCACAAATTCCTTGCAGAGTATCAAACCAAGGCCGGTGCCCTTTTCATTGGCGGTTCCTCTGGTACTGTACCCAGATGTCTTTTCGAACAATATTTTTTGTACTTCAGGGCTGATACCAACGCCATTGTCCTTGATCCATACAGTAAGTTCTTCATCATGGACATCAGCCCCTATAGTTATTTCTCCACCCTGCTCCGTAAATTTCATCCCGTTTAGGATAAGGTTTCGAAAAACAAGATTGATCATGTTGAGGTCAGCAAATGCCATCGAATTTGGCTGAATTTTGTTGGTAAGCGTCACTTCCTTAATGTGGAGGGAGTCAAGCAATTGAAAATTATCATCGACCATCGACCTCAAATTAATTTTAACTGGCTGAATCCTCAGTTTGTCCATTTGAAGAAGCGTCCAGTCAAGTAAGTTGTTAATAAGGTTTTTGGTGTGATTAAACTGAAGCTGAAGCTCTTTGGTGACCTTTGGGAGCTCTTCGCTGGTAATTTGATTTTTTGACATAAGATCCAAAATTCCAGAAAGCGCGTTGATGGGAGATCTTAGGTCATGAGAGATTACAGAAAAAAACTTGTCCTTCACCTGATTGAGCTGTTCGAGCTCTAAGCTTCTTTTCTTAATTTCATTTTGATGCTCAATTAATAACTTGTTTATTCTGATTCTGCGCTGGCCACTTCTATATACCGTAAAGAGAAGAATAACTGTAAGAGCCACAACAACTACCAGAATATTCCTTAAGAAAGACTGACGGTTAAGCTCACTTGCTTGTTTAGCCTGTGTTTCGTTAAGGGCGGCAATCTGCAAGTCTTTGTTTTCTGTTTGAAGCCTGAGTTGGTCCTGAAAAATCTTTTGCACCATATCCTGACTAAAAAGACTGTCCTGAAGGGCCTTAGATTGTTTTGTGTAAGCAAGGGCACTTTTGTAATCATCTCGATCTTCATACAATTGAGATAGTGTTCGATAACATTCGATTTCTAAGGTTCGAGCATTGATGCGTTTGGAAATATTTAAAGCTTCCAGAATTTGGTTAGAAGCATCGTCAAATTTTCCCTGTTTTAAAGCAACTCTCCCCTTACCGAGGATGGATTCGGCTAGGCCATATTCGTTTTGTGTTTTAGCGTGGAGCATTTCGGCAGAGTCGTAATACCTATACGCACTTTCGAATTCATTTTTGCGCAGATACAACCTCGCCATCCTCGATATGATATCAGGCTCCAAGATGTTGATGTCTCGCTCTCGTGTCATGGTGAGGGCTTTTAAAAGGGCCTCTTCAGATTCCTTGTACTTTCCACTTCTTAAGTAAATATCTCCTTGTTCATAATAAGTGTAGGCCAAGCCATCAAGATCATTAATTTGACTGCTTAATTTTCTCGAAAGTTCAATGTGGTCTAATGCAATGTCATATTGTCCCAGCTCTTTGAATACAGTGCCAACGTTGTGAAGAGCTATGGCAGTTTGGAGAGAATCTTTTATGGCCCTGGAAATCCTAAATGATTCTGTAAAGTAATAGTAGGCCTCATCGTATTCACCAAGGTTGATATAATCACTTCCCAAAAAGTTGTTCGAGGTAGCAATGTTTGCGCTGTCCATAGAGGCAAGTGCTATTGGAAATCTTGCCTTATCAAATTTGAGTGCGGTGACAAAATCACCTCTTATTGTAGAGAGGTAACTTTGCTGTTTATAGACCTCTAATTTGGCCCAATTCAGATTTAGTTTTTCAGCGAGAGTGGTTGCTTCATCAAGCAATGACTTGGCCTGAATAAAATCAAGATACTGGTACTCTTTAGAAAGTTCGAAAAGGAGTATTAATCGTAATGAATCTGTGGAGACATTACTTAATTCATTTTTTAAGGAGTCAATTTTTGGAGTGGAGATTTGGGCATTTGCTTTATAAGAAAGCAATAGCAGCAGGACGACAAAACCAAGCTTTGACAAAACACTATTTATACTCCTCATAACCCTGTTTGATACAAAAGATACCAAAGTGTGATTTTTAATTATTAAATGAACTGCCTAAAAATTATATTAAGCCATTAACCTGCTTATCTACCGAAAGGTAACCGGAGACTAAAAAAATTACTGTCTTAGGAGCCAACTATTAATCATACCTAATTAACTCTAAAGTAATACAATATGTTGTGCTTAAAATCTTGAATATCGAGGTAAACAATACATGAATATGTTCGATTCGAACATATTAATTCCATAGCCTGTGTTGTTCAAGGTGTACAATCTTGCCAAAAAACAGACGAGTAGAGGCTTCGAATGATGGAGTAAAATCTGAAACAAAGAATCGTTTGCTTGAATGTGGAGTGGGATTGGTCAACTCATTTGTTTCCAAGTACTCTTTTAGAGCAATAGCCACTACCTCTGAAGAATCCAAAATGCTAACCCTCTCTTTGTAAAAGAGACTTATTTCTTTCTTTATCAAAGGGTAGTGAGTACAGGCCAATATAAGAGCTTCGATGTCTTTAAGTTCACCTTCCGAAAGGTATTGAGCGATAATTTCATGGCTGATTTGATTGTTAAAAAAACCCTCTTCAATCATTGGGGCGAGCAATGGGGTAGCCAGGGACTTAAGTTTTATAGCGTGCTTCACATCGTCTAATCGCTGACTATATATTCCAGACATGACTGTGCGTTTTGTTCCGATCAATCCGATTTTTCTATTGGCGAAGTGCTGAGCTACATAGGTAACCATCGGGTCAATTACATTAATAATGTGGGCATCCTTTCTTACATATTCTTTTAATAATTCGTAGGCTGCTGAACTTGCAGAATTACAGGCTATCACTATTACCTTGCATCCTTTTTTCAGTAAAACGTCAGCAATTTTTATTGAGTAGGCTTGAATAGCGGCTTCCGACTTATCACCATAAGGAAGATGGGCAGTGTCTCCAAAGTAAATAATATCTTCGTTGGGCAGCAGTTGTGTTATGGCGTGAGCCACTGTAAGCCCTCCAATTCCGCTGTCATAAATGCCAATTGGGCTTTGTGCATTATTCATAGTGCCAAAAATAGTCGCTGTAGACTGGAATTTGTATAATTGTGAGCTGAACCATTAAAAATAAATACTATGGCATTCAATCTTCTAAAAGGAAAAAGAGGAATCATATTTGGTGCACTGGATGAAAACTCCATTGCCTGGAAGACTGCATTAAAGATAAAAGAAGAAGGTGGAACCTTTACACTTACCAATGCACCCATTGCTATGCGCATGGGCAAGATCAATGAGCTGGCCAAAGCGTGTAATGCTGAGGTGATTCCTGCAGATGCTACTTCGGAGGAGGACTTGAATACATTGTTTACAAAATCAATGGAGGTGCTAGGAGGCAAGCTTGACTTCGTTCTTCATTCTATTGGTATGAGTCCTAACGTACGGAAGAACAGGTCTTACGGAGATTTGAACTATGACTGGTATTTAAAAACATTAGATATCTCAGGTCTGTCTTTTCACAAAGTGTTGCAGACAGCAGAAAAAACAGATGCTATGAACGAGTGGGGTTCCATCCTTGCTCTGAGTTACATTGCTGCCCAGCGTACCTACCCTGATTATTCTGATATGGCTCAGGCCAAATCAGTACTGGAGTCGATAGCCAGAAGCTACGGATATCGTTTTGCTAAACTGAAAAATGTGAGAGTGAACACTATCTCTCAGTCTCCTACCAAAACTACTGCAGGTGCGGGCATCTCAGGGTTTGATGTTTTTTACGATTATGCTCAGATGTTGTCGCCTCTTGGAAATGCCACCGCTGAAGATTGTGCGAATTATATTGCTGCTATGTTTTCAGACTTTACCAGGATGGTAACAATGCAGAACCTGATGCATGACGGAGGATTTTCATCTACAGGAATGACGGAAGATCTAGTTGAAAGACTTTCCAAAAAGTAAGAGTACTCATTTGGAATAATCCTGACGCGTCACCATTAGCCGATTATGGTTTCTTTTCCATTTTGCAAAATAAATCTTGGCTTACAAGTGGTGTCAAGACGATCGGACGGCTTTCATGATATTGAAACTTGCTTCTATCCGATTCCGTGGCATGATGTATTAGAGATAATCCCTTCGGAGAGCTTTTCTTTTACTCATTCGGGCATTCCTATTCCTGCTGATACAATGGGAAACTTATGTGTTTGTGCTTACAACAAGTTATGTGATGCATATGACCTCCCGCCTGTCAGAATGCATCTTCATAAAATCATTCCAATGGGTGCTGGTCTTGGAGGGGGATCCTCCGATGCAGCATTTACATTGAAATCACTTAACACATTGTTTTCACTTCAGTTGTCGATGGATAAATTAAGTGAGTTCGCTGCGCAGTTAGGGAGCGATTGCTCATTTTTTTTACATGATAATGCCATGATGGGATCGGGTCGTGGTGAAGTGTTAAATCCAATTGATGTTTCATTGAATGGAAAATTCATTGTGATTGTAAAGCCCGATATTCATGTGTCAACAGCTGATGCATACAGGCTTGTGACACCGGATCAATCAAGAATATCGATTAGTAAAACCTTAAGAGACGATCAGAAGACCTGGAAGGATATGCTTCATAATGATTTTGAGGCTAGCGTTTTCAGTGAGCACCCAACAATTGAAAAATTGAAAAAGGATCTTTACAATGCAGGAGCACTTTATGCAAGTATGAGCGGCTCAGGGTCATCAGTATATGGATTGTTTGATAACCCCGTAGTATTAAAAGATCAATTTAAAGGAATGATTTACTGGTCAGGTAGTTTGTGACCTGATACTTTGTTCTGAAGCAAAGGGTAGGATAGCACCGCACATAGTATAATTGCCGTGCCTACATAAAAACTCACTTGCATCTTTTCACTTGCCCCAAATACCAATACAGCCATAATAATTCCATATAAAGGCTCGAGGTTCATGGAGAGCTGAACAAAAAAAACGGAAAGCCTTTTGAGGAGCTCAATAGATGCTGAATAGGCATAAACTGTGCAAAGCAACGATAAAATAGCAATGTAAAACCAGTCCATTGCACTGGGGGTCAATTGTAACTCATGTTCAACGGCCCAAGTGTTTTTGTACAAGGGTAGAAAAAGTGCCGTACATAAAAAGGCGCCAATCATTTCAAAAAAAGTAATTGTATAAGGGTGTGTTTTCTTGACGAACCCTGCGTTGAATATGGAGAACAAAGCAATGGTAAAGCCAGATGCAATGCCCAAAGCCAATCCTAATGGATAGCGAAAGTCAAATGAGAAAATAACGTACAGGCCTACCACAACCACAAGGCCCAGAACAACCTCAAAACCTTTTATTCTTTTCTTGCCAAATAGTGGATCAAGAAATGCAGTCCAGAGAGAGCCTGTTGCAAAGCCCACTAAACTAACTGATGCATTGGATACTTTTGCGGAAGCAAAGAAGGCAATCCAATGGATGCCAACTATAAATCCAGTGCCAATAATTTTTAACAAGTCGCCTCGTGAAACCTTGAATGATGCTTTAGAAAAGTAAATTAAAACGCCAAGACCAATTGCAGCTAGTAATGTTCTGAAGAGAACCATTTCAACGGCCGGAATGGAAATGAGCAATCCAAGAATCGCAGTGAAACCCCAGAGGAAAATAACAAAATGCAATTTGAAATAATCCGCAGTGGAGGCGATCACTTGTTGACGTATTTATACATGGCCAGTGAAATCACTGTGAATGTAATATTGGGGAGCCATGCCGCCAATAGCGGAGAGAGAGAGCCGGCTTCTGCAAACGTCCGCGACATCATGAAGAACAAAATAAAAATAAAGGACAGCATAAAGCCTAGCGCAATTTGGAAGCCAGTTCCACCGCGACTTTTGCGAGACGAAACAATAACGCCCATAAATACCAAGACGAATATGGTGAAGGGGGAAGAGAATCGTATTTGCCGTTCTACTTCAAAGGCTTCTACTCCACTCGCCCCTCTGAATTTCATTTTTTCTATATGCTCAGATAATTCGTTAATGGTCATCCCATCAAATTTCCGATCTTCATTTTCAAAATCTGTCGGAGTTATAGATAGTGTAGTGTCCATGGATTCACCTATGCGTCTGGATTCTGGTGAAGGTTGATAGCCAACGCTGAAGATCGAATCAACACGCTTCTTTTTCCAAAACCTCAATGTCCACTTACCCTTAGTAGAATCCCAAGTGATATTGTCGGCAGTAAGTTTTTCGACCAGGCGGTTACTATCGAAACGCTCCAGAGAAAATTGATAACCTGTATTGGTGTTTACATTGTAATTCTGAATATAGAAATACACGTTGGGTTCAATCTGCATGTGAACATTGCGTTGATCAAAGTAATACGCTTTGTTGAGGTATTGAATTTCAAAGGCGAGTCGCGATCGGTTGGATTGCGGGATAACCCAACCATTCAAGACGAAATTGAAAACGGCAATAATCAATGATGCCAAAAAATAGGGCACAAGCAGTCTCCTAAAACTGACTCCACTACTTAGAATAGCTATGATTTCTGTCCGTGCTGCCATTTGGGAGGTGACGAACACCACAGCAATAAAAACCATAATGGGGCTAACCAATCCAATAATCCATGGGAGAAAATCTCTATAATATCCCAGGATAGTTGCTGTGTCCAAGTTGTTGCGGGCAAACTTGTCCATCTTCTCAGCCAGATCGATGATAGTTACAATGGCCACAATGATTAACACCACAAAAATGAATGTGTAGAGTATTTTTTTGATGATGTATTTATCAATGATTTTCATCCGATGATGAGTAGCTAAAGTCGCTGCGTAACTTTTTTAACCATTTGAGTCTTCCAATTCAGAAAATTGCCCTCCATAATTCTCTCTCTTGCTGTTTTTACTAACCAAAGATAGAAGGTGAGGTTGTGAATTGAAGCAATTTGCGCGCCTAAAATCTCTTTATTGATAATTAAATGCCGCAGGTATGCCTTTGAATAACTGGTGCTTACATACCCTCCCAGTGCAGTGTCAATAGGATCCAGATCATCTTTCCATTTTTCATTCCTGATATTGATTATTCCTTCACTAGTGAAGAGCATTCCATTGCGGGCATTTCGTGTTGGCATTACACAATCAAACATATCGATGCCAAGGGCAATACATTCAAGAATATTTTCTGGAGTGCCAACACCCATCAGGTACCGAGGCTTATCGGTAGGAAGAATATTGCAAACTTGCTCTGTACAAGAGTACATCAGTTCATGGGGCTCACCTACGGAGAGGCCACCAATGGCATTTCCTGGTAATTCCTGGCTGGCTACAAACTCTGCGGATTGCTGCCTCAGGTCTTTATAGGTACTTCCCTGAATTATTGGAAATAGAACTTGGTCGTAACCGTATTTGGGTTCAGTATTTTTTATGCGATCTGCACATCGGGTTAGCCAGCGGTGAGTAAGCTCCATCGACTTTCTGGCATATTCATAATCGCACGGGTAGGGGGTGCATTCGTCAAAGGCCATTATGATATCCGCGCCAATACTTCGCTGGATATCCATGGCGATTTCAGGTGAGAAAAAGTGTTTGGATCCGTCAATGTGCGACTTGAATGTGACTCCTTCTTCGTTTATTTTTCTGTTTTCAGAAAGGGAGTATACCTGATATCCACCACTGTCAGTCAAAATAGGCCCCTTCCAACCATTAAACTGATGCAGCCCCCCTGCTTTTTCGAGTAGATCTATTCCAGGTCTTAGAAAGAGGTGGTAAGTGTTGCCAAGAATTATTTTTGCGTCAATATCGTGCTCCAATTCGCGTTGATGTACCGCTTTTACAGAACCAGCAGTACCCACAGGCATAAATATGGGAGTGGGTATTTCTCCGTGATCGGTGGTAATAGTACCCGCCCTGGCTTTTGTTTCTTTATCTGTCTTGTGAAGTTGGAATTGCATTGTTGTCTTTGAACGTTGCAAAAATAGGTATTTAGAAAGAACATCTTCAGGATGACGTTTTTTATGGTGATGCAGTATTTGCTAACTTTCCCCATTGAATTCAATGTGATATGAAGTACGAGAAAATTGGAAGTGAACTGTTTGAGACCAATCGAAAGCGATTAGTAAAGGCATTGCCCAAAGGAGCAATAGCAGTTTTTAATTCTAACGATCATTTGCCCACCAATGCGGATGGCACAATGCCGTTTCGGCAGAATAATGATCTTTTCTATTTGACAGGTGTTCAGCAGGAGGAAAGTTGCCTCGTTGTTTGTCCTGATTTTCCGGATAAAAATTTAAGAGAGGTATTGTTTCTAAGAGAACCGAATGAATTGCTAGAAAAGTGGGAAGGACACAAGCTGACTAAAAAGGAAGCCAAAGATGTATCAGGTGTTACCACTGTTCGGTGGAATGGGGACTTCCAGAAGGTTTTTCATCACATGATGGTGATGGGGGGTGTATCATCCGTATTTCTTAATACGAATGAGCATTACAGATCGAGTGTGGTAGTGGAAACAAGAGATGCCCGGTTTATTAATTGGTGTAAATCAACATACCCGTTGCATCGTTATGAAAGGGTGGCGCCAATAATGGCTGAGCTGAGAACGATAAAACAAAAGAGAGAAATTGAATTGATGCAGAAGGCCTGTGATATTACGGAGAAAGGGTTTAGACGAATTCTCGGTTTTGTGAAACCGGGAGTAATGGAATATGAAATTGAAGCAGAGTACGTTCATGAATTCATTATCAACCGATCTCGTGGGTTCGCTTATGAACCTATCATCGCATCGGGTGCCAATAATTGCGTGCTGCATTACCTTGAAAGTAATAAAAAGTGCAAAGCAGGTGATTTGCTCTTGTTGGATGTAGCCGCTGAGTATGCTAACTATAACTCTGACCTTACTCGCACAATACCTGTAAGTGGGCGTTTTACGAAGAGACAGAAAGAGGTATACAATTCGGTGCTTAGGGTAATGCGTGGGGCAATTAAATTGATGGGACCGGCTACAAACTTTTTTAGCTATCAGAAGGAAGTTGAGAAAATGATGGAAGAAGAGTTGCTCAAGCTAAAATTGATTTCTAAATCTGAAACAATAAAGAAGAGTCCGGATAATCCCGGATTCAGAAAATATTTTTATCACGGCACATCGCATTTGATTGGGCTTGATGTTCATGATGTTGGTGACATGCACGCCAAGATGGCTATCGGATCTGCATGGACCGTAGAGCCAGGTATTTATATCCAAGAAGAGGGGTTTGGAGTGCGGCTTGAAAACAATGTGGTTATCCAGAAAAAGGGCGTTGTAGATTTGATGAAGAGCATTCCCGTTGAGCCGGAAGAGATAGAGGAGCTAATGAATAAGTAAAATGAAAAAGAGTATTGCACTGTTATTGGTTTTTGTATTTACTGGGTTGGTTCAGGCTCATGAGTTTTGGATGTTGCCCAATAAATTCAAATTTGATGTGGGCGAAAAAATGATTTTGGACTTCAGGGTAGGTGAAGGCTTTGAAGGGGATCATTGGGATTTGAATAAGCACAAAGTAGAAAAATTAAGTATCCACAATCGTGTGGTTGAAACTAACTTGACAGATAAAGTAGATAAGGCCAAGGGGAAGAATCTGGAATATGCTTTTAATACTGTGGGCACACACATGATCACCCTGCAAAGTGATGCGGCCTTTATAGAACAGTCATCTGATGAGTTTGATGCCTATCTCATTGAGGATGGGCTGGAATATGTAAGAAGAGAAAGGGAAAAATTGGGAGAGCAAAATAGCGTTGCGAAAGAGTTGTATACTCGATATTCAAAGCTATTGGTGCAGGTAGGAGCTCGGGCTGACGACACTTATAAAAATCCTGCAGGGTTAAAATTTGAAATAATTCCTCTTAAAAATCCTTATGAACTGAAATCAGGGGATTATATGGATTGCAAAGTGGTATATCGGGGTAACCCTGTAAGTGGTGGATTGGTTAAAGTCTGGAGTCATGTTGGAAACAGGATTTTTCTTCAGAACATTTATACCGAATCAGATGGAATGATTCGTTTTCCTATTAGCAGTACAGGGCCATGGATGGTGAGTAGTGTAAAAATGGTGAGATCAAATTCCCCAAAGGCAGAGTGGGAAAGTATGTGGTCAAGTTTAGTTTTTGAAATTGAATAAGAATTTATGGATAGCGAAAAAATCTCTTCAGACAAAGCCCCAGAGCCAGTTGGTTTATATCCTCATGCACGCAAGGTGGGTAATTTACTTTTTCTTTCTGGCGTTGGGCCAAGAAAGAGGGGGGTAAAGGATATTCCTGGAGTAACTTTAGATGAAAACAAGAAAATTGTTTCTTATAGCATTGAGGAGCAATGTCATTCCGTTTTTCAAAATGTGCGTTATATACTTGAAGCTGCCGGCTCTAAGTGGGAGAACCTGGTAGATGTAACAGTCTTCCTTACTAACATCAAAGACGACTTTGCTGCCTATAATAAAATCTATGCGGAGTATTTCAAGGACAACATGCCATGCAGAACGACAGTAGAGATCACCGCATTGCCTACTCCCATTGCGATTGAACTAAAATGTATTGCTACAATAGATTAGATAGAGAAGCTTTCGCCACAACCGCAAGTGCGCGATGCATTGGGGTTGACAAATTGAAATCCTTTGCCGTTAAGCCCATCGGAAAAGTCAAGTGTAGTTCCTAAAAGGTAAAGGAGACTCTTTTTGTCTACCAGGATTTTTACACCCTTATCTTCAAACACCTGATCAGCTGGATTAATCTTATCATCAAAATCAAGATCGTACATCAGCCCAGAGCAACCGCCACCCTTTACAGACACCCTTACATTATGGTCAGTTGTTCTTCCATCCTCTTTGAGGAGTTCGGAGATTCTGCTTTTTGCCTTATCGGTAACGCTTATCATAATTTATGATACTGGGTTTAAAACAACACTAAAGACTGTAATCATATTCCGGTCTCTGCCGTAATACAATTTCTCCAATGCATTAAAAATGTTGCTTGCGCGGAAGTAGGAAGTATGCAATTCATGATCACTACCAGCTACCCATTGGATAGTATATGAATTGTCCTTCTCCTTAAAGTTTTGAACATAGGTCCACATCTTATTCAGCGCATCCACTTTATCTGATCCGGTTTCAGAGTGGAAAAGAAAAGATTGGTTGTGTCTTGGGTTCAAAGTGATCAGGTCCAATTTTGATTTGCCTTCTAAAGTGCTGTATTCGAAAATCAAATCGCTCGTGCGAAGCCCAAGATAAGCCTTGATTTGTTGTTGAATGCGGGCTGCTTCTACGTGAATATCGCTTGTAATATCTGGCATCGTTATTTTAATTCAAATGCAAAACTCTGGAAAACCCTTAAAAGTTTCTGAAATTCACACAAAATTAAACAATTCCGATAAACTAAGGGTATGGACAAAATTGAGCACATAGGGATAGCTGTAAAAAACATGGACGTTTCAAATCGCCTTTTTTCAAAGTTGTTGGGAAAAGCACCTTATAAAATTGAAGAGGTAGCCTCTGAAGGGGTGAAGACTTCTTTTTTTGATGTGGGAGGGGTTAAGATTGAATTGCTTGAAGCTACCAACCCGGACTCACCCATTGCAAAATTTATAGAAAAAAGGGGAGAGGGGGTGCATCACATGGCATTTGCTGTAGATGATATTGATAAAAGTATTGCTGCTAAGGTAGAAGAGGGGTTCACGGTAATTAATGAAAAACCAAAAGAGGGTGCCGACAATAAAATAATTGCCTTTCTGCACCCTAAATCTACAAATGGAGTTTTAGTAGAGCTTTGTCAGGAAAAAAAGAACTAACGGTGGTTGTCCTGACCGAACTGAAGCTTATTGTAGTGTTTTAATTTTTTCTTCCCTTCAGAGGTTTCATAATAGGGTTTAGGGCTGGCGCACGACCCCAGAAACAACATGACAACTACAGCTATTCCGACTAATTTCTTCATATAGCACTGTTATTTGTGCGTATATACGGAACAAGTGCTGAATTCCCTTCAAACAAGAGATAAGTCTTACTTTTGTGGGATTAAATAACCAAAAAAGCCGTTAAACAGCAGTTACAAAATGTCAGAGAAACGATCGGAAATAAACCAGTTGGGAGAATTCGGACTTATAGACAGGATTCATTCAAAGGTAGAGTTGAGTAACCCATCTTCAATCTTTGGTATAGGCGATGATGCTGCTGTAATTGATGGGGGAGATGAGTCAATATTGCTTTGCACCGACATGCTGACAGAGGGTGTTCACTTTGATCTTTCTTATACTCCCTTGCAGCACCTTGGCTACAAAGCGGTAGTAGTTAATATTTCTGATATCGCGGCCATGAATGGCCGGCCAGAACAAATTGTGGTGAGCTTAGGGTTAAGCAACCGTTTTTCTGTTGAAGCTATTGATACCCTGTATGAAGGAATTCACTCCGCATGTAAAAATTACAACGTGGATTTAGTAGGTGGAGACATTACATCCTCTGCATCTGGATTAGTGATTTCGATAGCTGCTGTTGGAAAAGCAAAAAAGGATAAAGTAGTATATCGAAGTGGAGCCAAAGAAAATGATATCATATGTGTGACAGGTGATTTGGGCGGAGCCTACCTGGGACTTCAAATTTTGGAAAGAGACAAGCAGGTGTTTTTGGCCAATCCGGAAATGAAACCTCAGTTGGAAAATTTTGAATACATGGTGGGGCGTCAACTCAAGCCTGAGGCAAGAACAGATATTGTTTATGAGCTGGCCGAACTGGGCATACTCCCTACTTCTATGATAGATATTTCCGATGGGCTCGCTTCTGAGTTGCTGCACATCAGCAAAAATTCTGGCGTGGGTATTAAAATATTTGAAGATAAAATTCCAATAGATACCAAAGTATATGAAACAGCTGCTATTGAATTAAAGATAGACCCCGTTACTTGTGCGCTAAATGGAGGAGAGGATTACGAGCTGCTATTTACAATCAATCAGACTGATTTTGAAAAAATAAAAAACCATCCGGACATTCACTTTATTGGACACGTTCATGACAATCCGAAACAAAACCTGTTGATCACAAAACAAGGCACACCTATCCCACTTACTGCTCAGGGGTGGAATCACTTTAAGAAGGATTAATCGATAGGATAGGGGATATAGACGAATTTCGTAAAGTCACGATCAACAACAAATAGACAGCAAAACTCATCGGGATCTTTGTATGATGATTTGAAATCTTCTTCCTTTTCCGTGGCAACCAATTCTCTTTCAATGAACTCGCCCAGAAATGATGCATAATAGTTCCAGTCCAATTCCAAATCGTTTTTGTCGAGAAGAACCTGTCCTATGGATATGGAATCTTTAGCAATGGGAAAGATGGGGAAATCGAATCCCGCCTTGCGGATTTGATAAGAAGACTCCTTTAGCGTTTCTGATACCTTGACAAAATCCCGGCTAATCGTTCCAAGGTATTTGCCATCAAGTTCAGGATCATTTTCCATATGCCTTAAATTATTTACTGGACAAAGTTAAAAATAATAAAGATGAGTTATTGTTAATGAGTTTCAATCCAGTGCTTAGAGTATGCTTCCAATGCTGGGAAAAATTCCAGGAACTCATTTTCAAATTCATTATCGTATTTGGTTAGCTCTACAATTGATTCATCCATTTTAGAATCAAATGTGGTGCGCCTCGACATACCGGATAGTGCACGATGTATGCCTTCTTTTTTCCCATAGTTGACCAGCCAATTTCCATTGATCATATAAGGCATCATTCGCTGAACGCCTTTAGGTAGCGCTTCTTCATTTTCTTTGAGTAAAGCATAGAATTGATTCGCAAAATCCGGGAGATTAGTTTTATGAAATTGATCCCAGTTTTTAGCCAGGTAATAGTCATAGAACATATCGATAATCACACCGGAGTAGTGCCGGTATTTGGGTCTTAGTCGATCTTTGCTCTTCTGTACTACTTCATGGCTGTCAGTATACTCATCAATGGCCCGATGAAGCTCCACTCCCTTAATTACTTGTGGTTCATAGCGTCCCGTAAGGCTACCGCCTTTCACAAAATCTCCTATAAAATTGCCGATCGTTAATTGTGGGTCATTGCCAGAGAGATAGATATGGGCAAGAAAATTCATTGAGCGTAAGGTAATTGATAAAGTCTGTTTTTATTAAAGAAGTTTTTGATCATTTTTGACAGTCAACGAATTAAAACAAAACACTATACACATGTCGGCCTTATCTCAGCTTAAGTTATTAGTTAATCTTGCCTTGATAGATGATGAAGTGGCTGACAGAGAAAAAAAATTTATCACCAATATAGGACTCGCCAACGGATTGACAGAACAAGATGTGGTGTACTTGTTTAATCAAAATCACGAGGTAATTGTTCCTCATGGGCTTACTGACGACCAAAAATTTGATTATTTATTTAGCCTGGTGCAGCTTATGAAAATTGATGAACGACTCTATAAGGAGGAAATCAAGTACTGTTCTCATGTGGCGGCTAAGTTGGGCTACAAGCAGGAAGTAATGTTCGAATTGATGCTAAAAGTGAGTGCAACCATGAAAAAGGCTGAAATAGAATCTCTACGACAATTGGTCTCAACCTTTCTCATTAAGTAAGAAAATCGTCCTAAAATATCCAAAAATCACACTTCGCGATCGCTGGTAAAATATCTACCTTTGCGGCTCAAATTAAGCACCTGAATGACGGGAATGGAACGTATTCGCAATTTCTGCATAATTGCACACATAGATCACGGTAAAAGCACGTTAGCAGACCGTCTTTTGGAAGCTACCGGCACGCTAACCTCCAGAGAGATGCAAGCCCAAGTGCTGGATAGCATGGATTTGGAGCGTGAAAAAGGCATTACCATTAAGTCGCACGCCATTCAAATGCTCTATACCCAGGACGGTAAAGAGTATACACTCAATTTGATTGATACTCCAGGGCATGTTGACTTCTCCTATGAAGTTTCTCGTTCCATTGCTGCATGCGAAGGAGCATTGCTGATTGTAGATGCTGCTCAGGGAATTGAAGCGCAGACTATTTCGAACCTATATCTGGCTTTAGAGCATAACCTTGAAATAATACCAGTACTTAATAAAATTGATTTGCCTGCAGCTCGGCCAGAGGAGGTAACGGATGAGATTGTTGAGTTGATTGGTTGTGACCCAAGTACTGTACTTCATGCCAGTGCCAAAAATGGTGTGGGAATAACTGAAATATTGGAAGCCATAGTGGAACGAGTTCCTCCACCAAAAGGCGATCCCAATGCGCCCCTCCAGGCAATGATTTTCGACTCTGTGTATAACTCGTTCAGAGGAGTGGAGGTTTATTATAGGGTCTTTAATGGCACTATGAAACACAAAGACATTGTGAAGTTTGTCAATACCGGACAATCGTACAATGCAGACGAAATTGGTGTGTTAAAGCTTCAAAAGCAGTCGCGCAAAGAAATAAGTGCCGGCAATGTAGGTTACTTGATTTCTGGAATTAAGGAAGCAAAAGAAGTAAAGGTGGGAGATACTATTACTCATCCCAAAAACCCTGGAGCTTCTATTAAAGGATTTGAAAACGTAAAGCCAATGGTATTTGCGGGTATCTACCCTGTAGAGACCAGCGAATTTGAAGAACTAAGGGCTTCCATGGAAAAACTTCAGTTGAATGATGCCTCACTCGTTTGGGAGCCAGAAACTTCAGCTGCACTAGGTTTTGGTTTTAGGTGTGGATTCCTCGGTATGCTGCATCTGGAAATTATTCAGGAAAGATTAGAGCGTGAGTTTGATATGACGGTGATCACTACGGTGCCGTCTGTGTCTTTCAAAGCCAAACTTACAAGTGGTGCAGAAATAAATATCAATGCTCCTTCCGAGATGCCTGATCCTACGAGGTTGGATTATATTCAGGAGCCCTATATCATGGCGCAGATCATTTCCAAGTCGGAATTCATTGGGCCAATCATGGAGCTTTGCATTGATAAAAGAGGACAAGTTAAAAATCAGGTTTATCTATCCTCTGATAGGATAGAGCTTTCATTTGAAATGCCTTTATCTGAAATAGTATTCGACTTTTTTGATAAGTTAAAGACTATCTCGAAGGGGTATGCTTCGCTTGACTACCACCTGATCGGATACCGTGAGTCGGATATGGTGAAGTTGGATGTGATGTTGAATGGAGATAAAGTAGATGCACTTTCAGCAATCGTGCATCGTGCAAAATCCTATCAGTGGGGTAAGAAGCTGTGTGAAAAATTAAAGGAATTGATTCCGCGCCAAATGTTTGAGATCGCCATACAGGCTTCTATTGGACAAAAGATTGTGGCAAGAGAGACAGTGACCGCAATACGTAAGAATGTTTTGGCCAAGTGTTATGGTGGTGATATTTCAAGAAAGCGCAAACTTTTGGAAAAACAGAAAAAGGGTAAAAAGAGAATGCGCCAAATAGGGAATGTGGAGATACCGCAAGAGGCTTTTATGGCGGTGTTGAAAATTGAGTAGATTCCGGCTATTATTTGACGAATGGCCTTATTAGATTAATAGAAATTCACGAGTATTATCCTGGTGTTCATCGAAATTTCAGATCATGGTAGATACAAGTAAGATCACACTCATTGATGGCCGTAAAGTGGCTTCCGATATCAAGAAGGAAATCGCAGATCGCGTAGGCGAATTAAAAAAACAAGGTAAAAAACTCCCTCATCTCGCCATTATTCTTGTTGGGGATGATGGGGCAAGTACCACCTATGTAGATGGAAAAGTGAAGGCTTGTAAAGAAGTAGGTTTTCATTATTCTTTACTTCGCTTTGCTGATACCATTTCTGAAGAGCGTCTACTAAAGCATATTGATCAAATCAACAATGATGAAGATATTGATGGCTTTATCGTGCAGCTACCATTGCCTTCTCGCATTTCAGTAGAAAAGGTTACAGAGAAAATTAATCCTGAAAAAGATGTGGACGGATTTACCAATGAAAACTTTGGTAGTATCACGTCTGCAGATCCCCATATTTTTCCTGCAACACCTTTTGGTGTGATGGAGCTTTTAAGGAGATACGATGTGGATACCAAAGGAAAGCATTGTGTGGTAGTGGGGGCAAGTCGCCTAGTGGGGGCTCCGTTAAGTATGATGCTGGCAGAGCAGGGTCGGGCTACAGTAACTATATGTCATAAGTATACAGAGAATTTAGCATCGCACACAAAAGAGGCCGATATCCTAATAGTGGCTGTAGGTAAACCTGGTCTTATTACCGGAGACATGGTGAAAGAGGGAGTAGTCGTAATCGATGTGGGAACAACTCGGGTTGAAGACCCCTCAAAGCCAAAAGGATTTGCTCTTAAAGGAGATGTGGACTTTGATTCGGTAGCGCCTAAGTGCGCTATGATTACTCCTGTTCCAGGTGGAGTTGGTCCTATGACGATTGTATCTCTACTAATGAATACCCTTAAAGCATCCGAACAACGGACCGGTTAAAACAAAAGTGAATTCAACAAATCAATTGTCTGCAAAAAATCTTCCTTTGATGGAAGACTTTTATACCATTCAGGGCGAAGGTGCATATCAGGGGCATGCTGCTTACTTTATTCGATTGGGTGGATGTGATGTAGGATGTGTTTGGTGCGATGTAAAAGAATCATGGGATGCTTCGGCTCATCCCATTGTTGCTGTTGATGACATGGTGATGAAAGCAAAGGAAAGCAAGTGTAACATAGTAGTCGTTACGGGTGGTGAACCGGCTCATTATGACTTAACTGAGCTCACAGCAAAAATTCACGCTGTTAACATGCGCACGCATATTGAAACTTCAGGGGCTTATGAAATATCTGGGAAATGGGATTGGGTATGTCTCTCTCCAAAAAAATTCAAAAAACCTGTTCAGTCTTCATATCCATTAGCTGACGAATTAAAGGTAGTCATCTATAACAAAAGTGATTTTCAATGGGCGGAAGAACATGCAGCCAAAGTTTCCAATGAATGCTCACTTTATCTTCAGCCAGAATGGTCTAAAGAAAATGAAATGGTGCCATATATTGTTGATTACGTAAAGTCAAATCCCCGATGGAGAATATCTCTTCAGGTTCATAAGTACATGAACATACCTTAATCTCCGATTTGATTTTGACGCTTCGTTGCTAATATTCTTTTCACGCAGGGCAATTGCTGGTATACTCCGGAGAAGTCCCTATTAAAAGGCTTGAAAAGACAATAACTTTTAGATAAGGGTTTGATAATTGAAAAAGAAATGCCACCGCAGGACGTTACTAAGTATGAATCAATCCAACTTATTAACGCAATGAGAGGATTAGAACAACAAGAAATTGATGTATCCAATATAGTTTTTTAGCTTTCAATATGATTCGAGTTATTGCCCTGATACTTTTCACTTCAGTTTGTACCTTATCGAGTGCTCAAAGTTCGTTGAGTACAAGATCAAAGAAAGCCATTGCCCTCTATACTGAAGCAGATAATTATAGAGTGAGAGGGCAATACAGCCAGGCGATTTCTCTTTTACAGCAGGCCATAGATAAGGATAAGAATTTTGTGGAGGCCTATTATCGGTTGGGAATCACGTTTAAAGGAATGCGGGATTTTAATCGTTCCAATCTTAGTCTTGAAAAAGGGCTTTCGCTCACCCAAAATCCTAAAACCCAAAAAGGATTCTTTATGGATTTGGGGGACAACTATTTGCGATTAGGGGATTATGAAGAGGCACTGAAATACTGTAATCATTATTTGGCTGTAGAGACAATGAATAAACAACGCATTGCTCTAGTGGAACTGTGGAAACGAAATGCTGAGTATGGACTAAGAAATAAGAAAATACAATCTCAATTTCAACCCAGGCAATTAGATGGAACGGTAAATAGCTTTGGGTTGCAATACTTTCCTGTGCTTACCGCAGATGAACAAGAACTTATTTTCACGAGAAGGATGGGGCCTGGACCGGATGATGATGAGGATTTGGTAGTATCCAGAAAAGACGAAAATGGAAATTGGACTGCTCCAGTATCGATTTCCAAAAACATCAACTCAAAATTTAATGAAGGAACTTGTACCATTTCAGCCGATGGAAGGACTTTAATTTTCACTTCCTGTATTGGCAGAAGAGGATACGGCAATTGTGATTTATTCTATAGTAGAAAGGTGGGCGATGAGTGGTCATTCCCTGTTAATATAGGGCCCGAGATTAATTCTTCGTCATGGGAGTCACAGCCTTCTCTTTCAGCAGATGGTCGTGTATTGTACTTTATTTCTGATCGAAGGGGTGGAATTGGTGGAAGAGATATTTATGTTTCTCGCAAAACTGTAGATGGTAAGTGGTCGCAAGCGGAAGTAATGCCACAACCTATTAACACTCCTTTTGATGAGATATCACCTTTTATTCATGTAAATGGAAGAACGTTATTTTATGCAACTAATGGTAAACCAGGATTTGGTGGCTTTGATATTTTTAGAGCAGAATTGACAGATGCGAAGTGGGAGATGCCTGTCAATTTTGGTTCACCTGTAAATGACCATGAAGATCAGTTTTCATTGTTCATCACTGCTGATGGTACCCGAGGCTACTATTCACATGAAGACGGCACCCGTGAAAACTCAGCACGTCTTTATGAAATGACCATTCCTAAGGAATTACAAATTGCATATAGAAGTAATTTTGTGAAAGGTGTGGTGAAAGACAGAAAATCCGGACTTCCTCTCCAGTCTCACATTGAGTTGTTTGATTTGAAAAAAGATGAACTCATTTCAATGGTTGAATCTGATTCTATCTCTGGTCAGTACTTGATGGTACTTAATGCAGGGTCGGATTATGCATTATATGTTACCTCTTCGGATTACCTTTTTCAAAGTTTGAATTTTAACTATGAAGATAATCTTAATCCTGAACCTGTTGTAATTGACATTCTTCTTGATAAGGCGGTAACTGGGGCAACTGCGGTGCTTAACAATATATTCTTTGATTTTGATCAATTTGAACTTAAGGACAAGTCGCTCACTGAACTCAATAAGGTAATTCGCATTTTAAATGATAAACCTTCTATTCATGTAGAGATTGGCGGACATACGGATAGTGATGGGTCAGCTTCCTACAATAAGCAACTTTCTCTAAAACGTGCGCAGTCAGTGGTTTCCTATTTGGTGGAAAAAGGTATAGATAGGGAGCGATTGTCTGAAAAGGGATATGGTGCTGATCATCCGATTCGATCAAATGATTCTGATGAAAACAAGCAAGCGAACAGGAGAATCGAATTTAAGATTATTCAAAATTAGAGATGGTGTTGAATTGGAGGAACTGGTGTTGGGTATTATTATTCATGGCTGCTTGTAGTGAGGAGCCTGAACCGGAAATTAAACAAGAGGAGATCACAATATTTTTTGATTCAGAATCTAAAATTGAGGTCAAGGAAAACGATGACGCTGAAATTGTAATTCCCATCAAAATTTCATTATCCCAGGAAGAGTCAATTACAATTACTTATGAATTAATTGGTCAGGAGGTAGTGAATGGGAGTGATTTTACTTTGCTGTCAGACAACCCGATAATAATTTTAGCGGGCAGTATACAGGCTGATATAAGAATAGGAATCAATAATAATGATATTGTACAGCCAGAGGAGAGGAAAATTTACCTTCGATTTAGAACTATTGATAAAGATCACGTGAAGATTTCCGTCCCCAAGGAGGTGATCATATCCATCGAGGAGGATGATTGTTCTCCGGATATTGCTGATGTGCGCCTGTGGATTGGGCCACTTACTATTCAGGGTGACGATGAAACCTTATCAGGAATAGGAGCTGAGAATTCGAGCGGTATTTGCAGCGGAACATTTAATGTGAAGGGGAAATTTGTGGGGGATCAAAACCCTGAGTCCACTTTAACTATTATTCTTGATCAAAACCCGATGATAGTTACTAAGGGTATTGCGACTGTAAATCGCACTAAATTGTTTGATTTTACAAGTCAATACGAATTTGAAGCAACAGGAACATACGATGAGCCAACTAAGAAGATAACACTTGATTATTCATTTTTTGATTTGAATAATAGTGCCAATAATTTCACTGATACAGTGACAATTACAGCGGAGTGATATTCCAGGTCATTTGTTAAATATAGTTATGCGAAGCGTTTTTTTTAAAATCTTGGTATTCTGCTTTGCAACAATACAGTTGGTAAATGCGCAAACCCGAAGTATTAGTCTTTCTAAAATAGACAGTGCCTATAGCGTATTTAGAAGCGGTGCTGATGAAAGAGTAGAAAAATTCCTTAAGAGTACGAATACGGGGAGGGTTACCTCTTTCAATGATGGTTCGAGAATATTTTTGGTGGATGTATCTGAGGATGGAGTTCCTATTTATATCCAATCGGATAATGCGGGTGCAGCTACCTCATTAGGAGTGGATGAACTTCGAAATGGCGGAGGACTTGGATTGAATCTCGAGGGGCAGGGCATTCAAGTGGGGATATGGGATGAAGGCAAAGTAAGGAGTGATCATGTGGAGTATACAGGCAGGGTAACACAAGTGGATACTCCTGCTGAATTCAATTTTCATGCTTCTCATGTACTGGGTACAATGATAGCAACGGGTGTCAATCCAAATGCAAAGGGAATGGCCCCTAAAGCAACGGCAATCGCTTTCGATTTTTTTAATGATGTGAGTGAAATGACGACTCATGCAGCGCCCGATCAATCATCAATTATTCTTTCAAATCACTCATATGGTGCACTTTCAGGGTGGAGCAACAATAGTGGTAATTGGGAATGGTTTGGCGATGAAAGTATTAGTACAATCCGTGATTGGAAGTTTGGATTCTATAATACCACAAGTGGATTCTATGATGATATTGCCTTCAGTGCTCCTTATTATCTGATTGTAAAATCGGCTGGCAATGACAATTCAGATGTAGGTGATGGATCGAAGCCGTCTGATTGTGATCCATTTGATTGTATTCCTACTAACGGGGTGGCAAAAAATATTTTGACAGTGGGTGCTGTTAAAAAACTGACTGGTCTATATACTAATGCTGCTGATGTTGAGATTACCAGTTTCAGTAGCTTTGGCCCTACTGATGATGGGAGAATTAAACCAGACATTGTAGCTCCCGGGCAGGCAGTTTTTTCTACATCCTCAAATAGTGCTAATGCTTATGAGGTTTTGAACGGCACATCAATGTCATCTCCAGCTGCAACCGGAACCCTAGTTTTATTACAGGAGCTTCATAAAAATCTCAATGCTGGAAACTTAATGAAATCTGCAACTTTAAAGGCACTGGCAATTCACTCTGCGAGAGAGGCGGGCACAAACGATGGGCCTGACTATATGTTTGGGTGGGGCTTGTTAGACGCAGAAGGTGCGGCAAAAACCTTGATAGAAAAAGATGATCAGAATATATTTATTGAGGAACTTTCTTTAAATAGTGGAGATGTATTTGAGCTTAACCTTGAGCCAAAAGAGAATACTAAAATAACCGCCACTTTGGTATGGACTGATCCAGCAGGTACGGTATTGACACCTTCGCTCAATCCAACAACCAGAATGCTGAAGAATGATCTTGACCTCACATTGGTTGATGATGGTGGAGCCACTCAATTTCCTTGGAAATTAGATCCAATCAATCCAGCTTCAGCTGCAACAAGAGGAGATAATGTGTTAGATAATGTAGAAAAGCTAGAATTTAAAAATCCTGAACCAAGGAATTATAAGCTTAAGGTTAAGCATAAAGGAACACTTGTAAATGGATTTCAAGATTTTTCTCTGATTGTTACTTACAGTTCTGTTATTGATCCTCGAACCTCTTACTACTGGATAGGCAATACAGGCAATTGGGATGATGGAGCCAATTGGTCTTTGAAGAGTGGTGGTTCAGCTGCTAATGTGGTGCCTACTTCGGAGGATAAAGTGGTGTTTGATGAAAATTCTTTTTTAATAGATAGTGAAAAAGTTACACTTACGCAGGATCAGCAATGCTATTCGGTGCGATGGTTCGCCAATGAAATAGTCAGCCTTGATTTTGATAGTAATCAACTTACAATTGGTGGAGGGATAAATCTTTTATCAGAAAATATAGTTTCCTCCTCTCCTGGAAGTATTCGTTTTATTGGAGATACCTCTACAGACGCTAAGATTAATTTAAATAACAACGTTCTGGATGATTTGACTTTGAAGTTTTCAGGAACAGACTCTGAGTGGTCACTGTCAGGAAATTTCAGTGTCGATGCAATAGAATTGATAGAAGGGCATCTCATACTAAATGAATACCTGGTAAAAATGAATGAGCTGAGTGCATCAGGGACTCAGTCAAAAACACTTAGCCTTGAAAGTACAAATATTACAGGTCTTGCTTCTTTGTTACTTGACTTCTCGGGCATGCTGCTCGAAAGCCAGAATGCTAAGATTACTGTTCCGGCTTCGTCATCTTATAGTTTTAATGTAGGAGCCAACACTTTTAATGGCACACTCGAATTGGTGGGTGGTGAGATAAATGTTGATGGGAAAGGAGTTATCGATAGGGTTGAAGGTTTTGGAGACCTGAGTATTAACGGTGGCCATTCATGGAATAATATTGTTTTGAAAGAGGGGTCTTCTGTTATTCTGGAAGAGGCAACGACACAGTTGCTTACCAATACTTTTAACCTACAAGCTACTTCAGGTAATCGAATATCTTTATCCTCTTCTGGTTCGGGGCTGGCAACACTTGAATTTGAAGATCATGTTAAAATCTGTTTGGATCATCTAGATATTGAAAATATATCCATTACGGGTGAGACCATCTTAAACGCTGGTGAAAACAGTACGGTCGTTAATTCTCCCAACTGGTTGCAAGATGCCTGTGATAATATATTGTTCCCCGACTTTGATTTTGAATTCAATTGTGAAAATGCAGCTGTATTTTTTGTAGATAATAGTTTGGGCCCAATTACGGGAAGGAGCTGGAACTTTGGAAATGCAGGATCCACTCAGAATACATCAAGTTTAGTAAACCCGATTCATTTGTTTGAAGGATCGGGTCAATTTCAAGTTTCGTTGGAGGTTTCTGATGGAGAAAATACTGTTTCCTTTACTAAGTCATTGGACTTGAATTCCTCAGTATTACCCGAAAATAAGATTGAATTAAGCAATGGAAAATTGATAAGTTTCCTGCCAGCCAATAAGTATCAGTGGGTGTTGGATGGTGAGTTGTTGGAAGAGACTAACTTGAGGTCGATTGATCTTTCCTCTGAATTGGGTGTGTACTCGGTTCTTACTTTTGACGAAAACTGTAATAGACAATCAAGTCCTTTCTTAGTAACAGAACTTACTGAAGATAAAAATAGAAATTTGATTCAGCTTTACCCTAATCCAGTTGAGGGCAAGTTATTTGTTGCTGGAAAAAATATACAAAAACTAAGATTAATGAACCAACTCGGTCAAGACATGCCGGTTGAATTTGTGTTCGCGCTGGATGAGTGGAGTCTAGATGTTACAAAATTGCCAAAAGGTGCTTATATTATGTTAGTGCATTCAGGTAATGAAGTAATAAGTCGCAGGATTGTAATAAGGTAAACGTAGTAAAAGCAATATGCTTCCTGCATCAAATAAATATTTTTTCCTTTTTTGTCTTCTACTCGGTGGAAATATTGGACTTTCTCAGTCTGTTGTTTCATTACAATCTTTAAAACAAAAGACTCAATCTGATTTCAGAATTCGGGAAGCAAGAGTAAGTGAATTTGCAAAAAATACTTCCGCTCCCATTGTTATCAATACTTCAGAGGGGCGTCATTTACTGATGGTCGATGTGGCAGATGGTTTGCCTATTTATATTTCTACGCTAAATCATGAAGCCGCAATCACAACAGGAGTTGCTCAGGTTCAAAGTGGTGGAGTAACTGGCTTAAATTTGGACGGTGAGGGATTGTTAATTGGAGTTTGGGATGAAGGAAGTGTGAAGAGTCATATTGAGCTGGGAGCAAGAGTGATATCAAAAGAAGTTGACAGTGATGTAACACATGCTACGCACGTAACAGGGACAATAATTGCTTCTGGGGTTAATCCAAGTGCAAAAGGTATGGCTCCGAAAGCGTCTATAACCAATTGGTATTTCAACAATGATTTAGCTGAAATGACAGCGTTGGCTAAGCCGGATGAGCATTCATTGCTTTTGTCTAATCACTCGTACGGTACGGTTACGGGGTGGACTAAAATAAACGACCAATGGAGTTGGTCTGGAAACTCATCAATAAGCACAGATGAAGATTACAGATTTGGGTTTTACGGGGGAAAGGCCTCTGCTCTAGATGAATTAGCGAATCTTGCACCTTACTACACGATAGTTTGGGCGGCCGGCAATGACAGAGGCGAACCAGGCGATGGAACAAGACCCCCAGACTGTAATGGCGGTACCGGCTATGATTGTATCATACCAGAATCAGTCGCGAAAAATATTATTACAGTTGGTGCAATCAATAAGGTGCTTACCTACTCTGATCCTTCCAGTGTCTTGATGAGTTCTTTCAGTAGCTGGGGCCCAACGGACGATGGGCGTATAAAGCCAGACTTAGTGGGAGCTGGAGTAAATTTATTTTCATTAAGCGCTGATGGAGAAGACGCCTATTCTTTCAGTAGTGGTACCTCGATGGCTACTCCAAATGTTACAGGATCGTTGGCTTTGTTGCAGGAACTCTATGGAAAACTTCATGGCGGGAAAGTAATGAAGGCTTCAACATTAAAAGCATTAGCGATCCACACTGCGAAGGAGGCTGGAGCTTTTCCAGGCCCTGACTACAAATTTGGTTGGGGTGTGTTGGATGTGGAAGATGCGGCTAAACTTTTAGTGCGTGAGGATGGAGTAAATACTATTGTCAGTGAAAAGAAATTAATGAATGGAGGGGCATATGAAATGGTTTTGAATCCTCAGGCTGATCAAAAAATTACCGTGACTATAGTTTGGAATGACCCAGCGGCACAACCCGTCAATCCTTCCCTTGACCCAATCAGTTTAATGTTGGTAAATGATTTGGATGTTAAACTGATAGCTGAAGATGGAAGTATAAAGTATCCCTGGTTATTAGACCCCTCAGTACCTTCCGCTCAAGCGATCAAAGGAAATAACTATAGAGACAACGTAGAGAAATTGGAATTTAATTTGCCTGAAGCTAAGCCCTATCGGTTAGTGGTGAGTCATAAAGGGCAATTGATAAATAATAGTCAGGATTTTTCTCTCGTTGTAAGCTATCAATCATCAGAATCAATTGGTAACACGCTGTATTGGGTGGGCGATACTGGCGATTGGATTGATGGATCGCATTGGTCGCTTTCGAGCGGAGGTACTCCTGCAATGCTCCTGCCGGGGGTTTCAGATAGAATAATTGTTGATGAGAATTCATTTGATGGAGTAGGTGTGGATCAAATATCATTGAGTCAAAGCCGATCGATTGGTGCCCTTAAATGGTTGAGGAGTTCGCCCGCAGGAATTGATATGCTGGGAAATTCTATAACAGTTACCAAGGAATTGGTATTAGCATATGAGTCTTTTATGCCAGTTGGGGATGGCTCAGTTATTTGTTCTGCATCAGCTGGAGTGGGTGACTTATTTTTTAACAATAATGAACTAGGTGGTTTGAAATTGATCATTGATGGTGGGGAGTGGGTAATGCAGGGCGAGCTAAGTACGGGTGATCTTGAATTATCGAAAGGAAAGCTAAGTATAACCAACTCTGTTCTGACTCTTAATAAATTGAATTCAACCAATGCAACTCAGGTCAGAGAATTAGTTATCACTGACTCACAAGTCAAACTTAAGGAGCAAAGCAATTTGGCTGCCCAACAATTGACTTTTGCGTCAAGTGGATCAAAAATTATATTTGATAATGCTTTTGTGAATTTAAATTGGGATGGTATTTCGTTTGACGGATCTTTTGAGGTCATCCAGTCTGAAGTGAAAGCCAGCGGGGATATTGCAATCGCTGACTTAAGTATTTATCCAGGCTCAAGTTTACTGCTGGAAACAGGTTCAACGTTTCATTCAGATTCAATATCCTTGTTGAAAGGGGAAGATGGTAATCCAGTCACAGTTTCCTGTGCAGGAAAATCAACGTTATCTGTAAACGCACATTTCCTATTGTGTACTGACTATTTAAATGTTGCTAATGTTGATCTCATAGGGTCCTCTAGGATATATGCGGGCCTAAATTCATCAGTAGTTAATGCCGCAAATTGGCAGCGCCAAGCATGCACGTCTGCATTATTTGCAGATTTTGATGTGAAGTATTTGTGTAAGGATGGCTTCACGGAATTTAAAAGCAAAAGCATTGGGAATATTGACAAGTATGAATGGAGTTTTAAGGATGGAGTCGGTGTGGTAGGATCAAGTAATTTTGAAAATCCATTCCAATCGTTTGAAGGGAGTGGTGTTTATGCAGTTTCGCTTACTGTAAGTGATAAATTAACTTCTCATACGTACGAAAGACAAATTGAGATCTCCCCCACATCCAGCGGGAAAAATGATGTTGCTGTTAATGCAAATGAACTGGTAAGCTTGGCTACCGCTTCAGCGTATCAGTGGTTTCATAACGAACAGAAAATAGACGGAGCTGTTGGTCGTACCTATGGGTATAATGGAAATGAAGGAGTGTATAGGGTTGTAACCTATGATGGTTCATGCAATCGTGCCTCAAGGTTAGTAACCATTACAGGTTTAGAAGATGAGCTTCATGAGTTTGAAGTTTACCCTAATCCCGTTAGTGATAATTTGCATATTGAATTCCAATCACCCTATCAAGTAAAAGCTGTGTTAACTGATTTGCTGGGGAGAGTTATAAGTACAAAGGTATTCAATAACGCTACCAGTATCTCGGTGAGCAGTTTACAAACTGGATTCTACTTGTTAAAGTTAGATGCTGGAACAAAAGAAATAGTTAAAAAAATAGTAGTAAGCCGTTAGTACCTCTTATTTGGTATTAGGTAATTTTTCACGTAGTCCGTAACTCCCTCTTCTAGTGTAGAAAAAGGTTTATTGTATCCAATACTTTTCAATTTGTTCATATTGGCTTCTGTAAAGTACTGGTACTTGTCACGGATATCTTTCGGGGTATCGATGAATTCAATACCTTCTTTTTTGCCCATGGCTTTAAACACGTTTCGAGTTAGATCTAGAAACGTTCTGGCTTTGCCTGATCCTAAATTATAAATACCAGAATTCTTTCTGTGGTGCATTAAAAAGTAGCACACTTCAACTACATCTTTCACATAAACAAAGTCCCGCATTTGTTCCCCGTCTTTAAATTCTGGGTTATGGGATTTAAATAATTTCATTTTATCTGTTGCGCTGATCTGCTTAAAGGCATGAAGAATAACGGAGGCCATTCTCCCTTTGTGATATTCACTTGGCCCGTATACGTTAAAGAACTTGAGACCTGCCCAATAAAATGGTTTATCGTTTTGTGACAAGGCCCAAGTGTCGAACTCTTGCTTAGATAGTCCGTACGGATTTAATGGTTTAAGTTTTTCAAGAGTTGATTCATTGTCATCGTAGCCCTCTTCACCCAATCCATAGGTGGCTGCTGAAGAAGCATAAACTAGCGGGATTTGAAAACTGATACACCGTTTCCATATCTCCTTTGTGTACTCTGTATTGAGCTTATGCAAAAGATCCATATCAAATTCAGCAGTATCTGTTCTCGCTCCAATATGAAAGATAAATTCAACATTCTCGTTATTTTGATCCAGCCACGCCATAAACTCGTCACGATCCACTTTCTCTACTAGTTTGGCACCAAGCAGGTTCTTGTTCTTTTCTTCATCTTCAAATTTGTCAACAGCCACAATGGCGTTAAAATTCTCAGAATTCAATTTCTTAATTAGGCAACTTCCAATAAAGCCCGCAGCTCCGGTAACAATGATCATTTCCAGTAAAATATTTTGAAGCAAGTTAACGTATATTTGCGCCAGAATAAAGATATGGTCTACGTAAGTCGAAAGGAGCATTTCAATGCAGCACACAAGTTGTATAACCCAGCCTGGTCAAAGGAGAAGAACTTTGAGGTTTTTGGCCCTTGCGCCAATGAAAATTGGCATGGGCACAATTTTGATTTGATTGTAACGGTGAAAGGCAAACCAGATCCTGAAACTGGTTTTGTGATTGACCTCAAGAAATTGAGCACACTGATTCGTAGGGAAGTGATTGATCAATTGGATCACAAGAACCTTAATCTGGATGTGGACTTTATGAAGGATAAGTTGGCTAGTTGCGAAACGCTTATCATTGAGATTTGGAAAATTTTAGAACCAAAAATTCAGGGTATAAGCAAGTTAGGTTCGCTCCATTCTTTAAGGCTTTATGAAACCCCAAGAAATTATGTGGAGTACTATGGCGAATAATACCCGGCTATCGTGAAGTACTATCTAATCGCAGGGGAACGCTCCGGGGATCTTCATGGAAGCAACCTGATGAAAGAGTTGAAAAAGCAAGATCCGGATGCACAGTTTCGGGGCTTTGGTGGAGACTACATGAAAGCAGTAGGTCTTGATGTGGTGGTGCACTACCACGACATGGCTTTTATGGGATTGATTGCACTGTTTGCCAATTTGCGCACTTTGCTAGGCAGGTTAAAGCAGTGCAAAAATGATATTCTTAGCTATCAACCTGATGTGGTAATTCTTATCGACTATGGTGCTTTCAATAAAAGGATCGCAAAATTTTGTAAAGCCAACGGAGTAAAGAACTACTATTACATTTCCCCAAAGGTTTGGGCATGGTACCAATCCAGAGCCAAAGAGCTTAAATCGAATGTGGATAGAATGTTTTGTATCCTTCCGTTTGAAAAAGACTTCTTTAAGAAATTCAATTGGGAGGTAGACTATGTGGGCAACCCTGTTTTAGATGCGGTAAAAGCTTTCGAGGCTGACAATGAATTTTTAGCAAAGTACCACCTTCATACAAAGAAACGGCTGATTGCCCTATTGCCAGGCAGTAGAAAAAGTGAGCTCAACAAAATCATACCCTTGATGGTGAAGGTGATTGAAGCCAATCCCAACTATACTTTTGTAGTAGCTGCTGTAAAATCTATGCCCGATAGTTTGTACGAGCCAATCTCAAAATATTCAAACGTTCATCTGGTTTTTGATGCAACTTACGATTTGCTCTCACATGCGCATGCAGCTATAGTAACTTCCGGAACCGCCACATTGGAGACAGGTCTTTTTAAAGTTCCTCAAGTGGTTGTTTACAAAGCTAACAGACTGGAGTTTTTCCTAGCCAAATGGATGATAAAAGTTGAGTTTGTTTCCTTGGTTAATCTGATCGTAGGCAAGGAGGCAATTCGGGAGTTAATACAAAAAGAGGCAACCACTCAAAATACAATTATCGAACTGAGGAGATTGATGGAGGATACTTTCCATCGCAATAGGATCATGAAGGATTATGATCAGTTGCTTGAAATATTAGATACCGGATCTGCTTCAGAAAATACAGCCAGGTTGATGGTTGGTTATTTAAGATAATTTTGTTTAGTAATACTGCAAATCCCAGATTCATGCAGCTTAATATTTTTGTGACAACCTTTTCTTTGTGCTTTGTAATTCTATCATTTGTAGGATGTTCGAGTGAGGAGATTGCTGTTCAAAAAATAGATTTTCCTATTGAGACGGAAATAGAACTAGACACAGAAACCGCAACAATTTACGGCACATTAACAATGCCAAACGATGATTTACAATTTCCAATTGTTTTAATCGTGCCTGGCTCTGGCCCCACAGACAGAAATGGGAATAATTCAATAGGTCTCTTTACGAATACATATAAAATGATAAGCGATACTTTGGCTTTTCATGGTATTGCTTCTTTAAGATATGACAAAAGAGGAGTTGGTAAGAGCTTTAGCAATGGTTTTAATGAACTGGATTTAACATTTGAAGATTATATTTCTGATACAGAAAAATGGATAGCTAAATTGGAAGCTGATGGTAGATTTAATAGAATATTCGTTTTGGGTCACAGTCAGGGAGCCTTGATAGGAAGTATCGTATCAAGTGAAAATGTCATTGATGGATTTATCTCAGTAGCAGGAACGGCACAGAGCGCTGGTTTATTAATTCTTGAACAACTGTCTGCCCAACATGATGATCTCAAAACTGAGGCTGAGACTATTATTAGTTCTTTAAATAATGGAGTGTTGGTTGAGGATGTTAGTTCATCACTTTTACCTTTATTCAGACCAGACATTCAGCCCTATTTAATCTCCTGGTTTAAGTACGATCCTAAAACAGAAATTGCTAAGGTAACATCACCAATTCTAATTTTACATGGTAGTACTGATTTGCAAATAGAAAGTACTGAAGCGCCAGTTTTAGCTAATAATAATCTCGCAGCAGAATTTGTAATAATCGATAATATGAATCATGTATTGAAAGATGCGAGTGATGATTATGATGAGAATATTGCTACCTACTCCAATCCAAATTTGCCACTGTCCATAGGGTTCTCTAGCTCAATTTTGAGTTTTATAGAGAAGGTCATTAAAGGGTAGGTCTTCTTGATTGGCGGATTAAACCCGGTTTATTGATTTCGATTTTTCGCTAAGCTACCTTGAGTTTGCTGTAGTGCGATTTGTTGAATTTCTCTTCTGCGTAGGCGCGGTTGATCGAAAGCTTATCAGCAGTTTTTTCAGAAGGGAGATCAAACATGGCATCGTTGATGATGGCCTCACAAATAGACCGTAAGCCTCGTGCGCCTAGTTTAAATTCAATAGCCTTTTCAACAATGAAATCGAGGGCGCCATCTTTGAAATCTACTTCAATATCCTCCATTTCAAACAATTTCTGATACTGCTTTACAAGTGCGTTCTTAGGGGTTGTGAGAATTTTTCGCAACGCATCCTTATCCAAAGGATTCAAATAAGACAATACCGGAAGGCGTCCTATTAACTCAGGGATCAAACCGAAACTTTTAAGATCAAGTGCTGAAACAAATTGAAGCAAATTATCCTTATCAAACTCACCCGGCTTCATGCTATCCGCACTGGCGGCAAAACCGAGTGGTCTTGTATTTAGTCTACTTGCTATAAATCTGGAGATTCCTTCAAAAGCCCCACCGCAGATGAACAGAATATTTTCTGTATTTACAGTGATCATTTTTTGATCGGGGTGCTTTCTTCCTCCTTGTGGCGGCACATTTACTGCAGTTCCTTCAAGTAGTTTTAATAAAGCTTGCTGCACGCCCTCACCACTCACATCACGGGTGATAGAAGGATTGTCAGATTTTCTCGCAATTTTATCAATCTCATCAATGTAAACAATGCCTCGTTCTGCTGCTTCCACATTGTAATCAGCAGCTTGTAGCAGTCTTGTTAGAATGCTCTCAACATCTTCACCGACATAACCGGCCTCTGTAAGAACAGTGGCATCAGCAATGCAGAAAGGAACTTGTAAAAGTTTGGCCAAAGTTTTAGCCAGATAGGTTTTACCAGTTCCGGTTTCGCCAACCATGATGATGTTAGATTTTTCAATCTGTACTTCATTGTCGACTTTCTTCTGCATGAGGCGTTTATAGTGATTATAAACAGCCACCGACATTACTTTTTTGGCTTCATCCTGACCAATCACATATTCATCAAGAAACTTCTTGATTTCTCTTGGCTTAATCAGTTTGAAGTTGGGTAAGCTTCCTGCCTCGGTCTTGTTTTTCTTCTCTTCAAGCAATATTTGACTTGCTTGTGTTACGCACTTATCACAAATATGGGCGTGTATGCCCGAGATCATCAGGTCCACGTCCTTCTTATTTCTTCCGCAAAACGAACACGTAACTTCAGCCATGTGATTAAGATTGTACGCTACAAATGTACCAATTAAATAGTAAAGCAGCTTTTTGGGCTCTTAGATCCTTTATTTCTTCTTTTCTAATACTTCGTCAATTAAACCATAGGTTTTTGCTTCAGCAGCGCGCATCCAGTAATCGCGGTCAGAATCCTTCTCTATTTTTTCGTATTTCTGGCCACTGTGTTTAGCCAAAATCGCGTACAAGTCCTTCTTCACTTCCAAAGTCTGGCGCAAGGAGATTTCCATATCAGTAGCTTGTCCTTGCATGCTGCTCATTGGCTGGTGAATCATTATACGGGAGTGAGGAAGTCCGGATCTTTTCTTTTCTGCTCCAGATGCTAAAAGTACAGCCGCCATCGATGCAGCAAGCCCAGTGCAAACGGTTGCAACATCTGGATTGATGTAGTGCATCGTATCATATATTCCTAAGCCGGCATATACCGAACCGCCAGGGCTATTGATATACATGATAATATCTTTTTTTGGATCTGAAGATTCAAGAAACAGAAGCTGGGCAGTAAGCAGGTTGGCAATCTGGTCATCCACACCCATGCCGAGAAAAATAATTCTGTCAGAAATAAGGCGAGTAAATACATCGATGGCCCTAAAGTTTCCAGGACGTTCTTCAATCACGTACTGGGTCATATTGTCAATTTTTTGAGCGTAATCATCGACAGTGTTGCCACTCATGCCCATATGATGAACTGCGTATTTTCTAAACTCGTTGTTTTTATTACTCATGATCAAGTGTTTTTAGCAAGTTTGTTTAATCCTTAGTCGAAATTGAGGTAGTTTTTATTCTTTTAGCAGTTTCAATGTTAACAAGAATTTTGCAATAAAAAAGCCCGGTTAGGGGCTTATACGATTAAACTTAACTGAACGTTGAAAGGTTCAGAAAAACTTAATGATTATGCTTTTCTACTATCTTTTTAAACTCATCCAATGAGACGGGCTTTTCAGAAATGCTTACCGTTTCTTTAATGGTCTTTAGGATTTTCTCGTGTCTGAGTTCGTCATAAAGCTTCATAAAGTTTTTGCCTTCCTGATCCGATAGATAGTTGTCAGCAATGCCATCCAGTTTATCTCCAAGCTGCGCAGCAAAAGCCTGCCCGCCAAACTGCTCCATGATCATTACCTTCGCCTTTGCCTTTACCTCTTCGGCCTCAACAACAATCTTCAAGTCCTCAGCGATTTTATTTTTAATCAAATCCCACTTTAAGGATTCTTTGTATTGGCCGAATTCTTTTTCGAGAATTTCGTCCGTTATTTGATCACCACCAGAATTCTTAAGCCAAATTTTCAGGAATTCATCGGGCATATTTATTTTGGTGTTATCCACCAGATGGTGCTGAATTTCATGATCGAGTAAATGAGCAGTTTCTCTGTCGTAGTTACCCTTAATGGTTTCTTTTACTTTATTAAGAAATTCTTCTTCTGACTTAACAGCATCTTTGCCAAATACCTTATCAAAGAAATCTTGGTTAATTTCAGCTGGTGCTGATCGACTGATTGAGGTAATCTGGAAATTATACGTGCCGTTTTTTGATTTTGCTTCTTCAGGCGAAATACCTAACAGAATGCCGATTTCCTCATCCGTTTCAAATACTTTTCGGATATCCATTTCAACAGAATCCTCTTTTTTCTTACCCACAAAATCTTTAACCGCCTTCTTGTTGAGCTTTGGTAGCTCTAAATGAGCACTTACAGGAGTTTCACTTCCCGCTTCCATTAGCTGCCCATGAAGATTATCCTCCGCTTCACTTACTTCGGGATGAGTTACTTCACCAAACCTCTTTTTTAAATCAGCGACAGTGTCGTCAATTACTTTTTTATCTACTTCTATGGGGTAGGATTTTAATTTAACCTTTGACGACAGGTCATATGTAAAGTCATCAACCAAACCAATTTGGAATTCAAATTCGAATTCACTTTGGGTATCCCAGTTGATTTCATTTGCTTTTTCCTGATTGGGCAAAGGCTCCCCTAAAATTCTTAGTTTATTGCTCTTGATATAGTCAGATACAGAATGGGAAAGAAGGTGATTGACTTCTTCAACAAGAATGGACTTGCCAAACATCTTCTTGATTACACCGTGTGGCACTTTACCCTGACGAAAGCCCTTAATGGTGGCTTTGCGTGCATAGTCTTTGATTTTTTCTTCCACTTTCGGTTGATAATCACTTTGTGATAACTTAATTTTAATAAGACCGTCTGTGGTACTTTTTTTATCTAACGTAATGTCCAAGGTGTTTCAGTTTTTTTGTGATTCAACTAAAATTATGAACCCTCGATACCAGTTACATATGCCTGGAACCGAGGGTTCTTTTATCGTGCGGGTGGAGGGACTCGAACCCCCATGGATCGCTCCGCCAGATCCTAAGTCTGGTATGTCTACCAATTTCACCACACCCGCATTTGCCTTCTGCCCTTATAATTCAGTTTTAAACCAAATTACGCCCATTAGGATGGGGCAGTCGTCAAAAAAGGAGTGCAAATTTATAGATATTTTATTACGATTAATGATATTTTTTCAAAATTCGAGTGAATTGGTGATCCCATTTTCACGTTCTATGAATAAGGGCAATAGAAACTAGTGTGTGAACGATAAAAATAGACTCAAGTGGTAATTGACGCGGCAGAGGAGAAGAAGGAAATAATTAATAGATATCGAAGGTTGCTCCGAAAGGCCAAGCCTGTTTTAGAGCCTGGTGATGCAAAGCTAATCAAACGTGCGTTTACCATCTCCATGGAGGCGCATAAGGACATGCGTAGGAAGTCCGGAGAACCTTATATATTCCATCCATTAACAGTGGCTGAGATTTGTGTTGAGGAGATTGGTTTAGGAACTACTTCCATCATTGCAGCTCTTTTGCACGATGTGGTAGAAGATACAGATATCGAGCTGGAAGACATCGAGCGGATGTTTGGTAAGAAAATAGCCAGGATCACGGATGGGTTAACAAAAATTAGTGGCGTCTTTGAATACGGCACCTCTGCGCAGGCCGAAAACTTTAGAAAGATGTTGTTTACACTTTCTGAAGATGTACGGGTAATACTGATCAAATTGGCCGATCGACTTCACAACATGCGCACATTAACAAGTATGCCGCGCAACAAGCAGTTGAAAATTGCCTCAGAGACAATTTATCTCTATGCGCCTCTGGCTCATAGACTGGGATTAAATGCCATCAAAAGTGAGTTAGAAGACCTTTATCTCAAATTCACCGATGAAAGTATCTATGAAGAAATTGCTTCCAAAATTGACGACACGAAAACTTCCAGAAATAAGTTTATAAAACTTTTCATAACACCAGTAAAGGAAGAGTTGGATAAGTTGAACATTAGCTATGAAATAAAGAGCCGGCCAAAGTCTATTCACTCCATTTCTAATAAAATGCGAAAGCAAAATATTCCTTTCGATGAAGTGTACGACTTGTTTGCAGTGCGTCTTATTTTAGATACGCCCGAAGACCAGGAGAAGTCTTACTGCTGGCAGGCTTATTCTATAGTTACTGATTACTACACTCCAAACCCAGATAGGTTAAGAGACTGGATAAGCACACCCAAAACCAATGGTTACGAATCTCTGCACACTACAGTAATGGCCAAAAATGGCCAATGGGTAGAGGTACAAATCAGAACCAGACGGATGGACGAGATTGCAGAGAAGGGCTATGCAGCGCACTGGAAATACAAAGACACGGCAGGTACGCATGAATCCAATCTGGAAAAATGGCTGGTGCACGTTCGTGAATTGTTGGAACGTCAGGATTTGTCTGCCTTGGAATTTGTAGACGATTTCAGAGGCAACCTTTTCAATGAGGAAATCTTTGTATTTACCCCCAAAGGGGAATTAAAAACGCTTCCAAATGGAGCTACCTCCCTTGATTTCGCTTTTGATATCCATACAGATGTAGGGGCGAAGTGTATTGGAGCCAAAGTAAATCAGAAACTGGTTCCTATTAATCAGGTGTTAAAAAATGGAGATCAGATTGAAATATTGACTTCTGCCAAACAAAAACCAACCGAAGACTGGCTGCGGTTTGTTGTGACCTCCAAGGCCAAGTCTAAAATCAAGGAAGTTCTAAAAGAGGATAAAAAAATTATTTCGGAAGAAGGGAAGGAAGTTCTTTTGCGAAAGCTCAAGCAAATCAAAATTGATCCAAATAATCAGATGTTTGAGAGAATGAGGGCTTACTTCAAAGTAAACTCTCAGTTTGATTTACACTTCAAAGTGGGTAAGGGCATGATTACCGTGAACGACCTCAAGCGTTTTAAAGAATTCAAGCCACCTTCTCACGTTAAGTCTAAGCCTCAGATTAATGATGCTAAGGGCATTGAGCAGGAAATATCAAAAGTCAAAGGTAGGTACGATGATATTTTATTGATAGGTGAGGATATGGATGTGGTGGAGTACAAATTGGCAAAGTGCTGTTCGCCTATCCCAGGAGATGATGTATTTGGTTTCGTTACAGTCAATGAAGGAATAAAAATTCATCGGACCAATTGCCCAAATGCGACTGAGCTCTTGGCGAGCCATGGCAATAGGGTGATCAAAGCCAAGTGGACGTCTCAGCATGAGGTGGCATTCCTTACCGGATTAAAAATCATTGGAACGGATCGAGTTGGCCTAATCAATGATGTATCGAAGATAATATCGGAGGAATTGAAGG
>JBATLM010000152.1:0-4686 GCA_049289315.1 Cyclobacteriaceae bacterium | reverse complement strand
CCTGTAGAGAAAGCAATGGCTGCTTCAGCATGTTCCAATACCCTTACCTTTTCTTCAAATACTTCTACCGTTGGATTAGTATTCCTACTATAAATATGACCTTCTTTATTACCTAATGCTACCTCATGCCATTCGTCCAGGTCGTGATAACCGTACGTAACACTATTGACAATAGGTGGTGTGGTAGCTCCCTTATAAAATTCTTCCAATTCTCCAGCCCATACTGAGGCCGTTCCCTTTTTACTTTTATGAATATCCATAGCTACTGGTTTAAACCTTTCTATTAGTCAAGGTTTAAATCTACTATAAATAAGGCGATAAGTAGATAGAGAATTTAGTTAGAGCAAAAACATAATAGGTTACTGTTTTTTACTTTCCATTAAGGCGACTAGTTCCCGGATTTGATCCGGCTGGATAGGTTTCACCAGATAGTCAGAAATTTCGCTAAACTTTTCCGCACGCTCTACATCAACAGGATCTACAGAAGAAGTGACCATATAAATGGTAATTATTTTACCTACTCTTGGTTTCAGCTTTACATATTCCTCCAGAAATTCCCATCCATCCATGATAGGCATATTGACATCTAAAAAAATCACATCAGGAAGACTCTCTTTATTTGCAATATTATCGGACATAAAATCAATCGCCTCTTCACCATCAGAAAAAACAAGAATCTTCTTTGCTAAACTGCTTGATTTAAGTGCTCTTGTTACCGTATACTGGTAAACATCATCGTCATCAATGATACAAATCACTACTGCTTTACTCATTGTTTAATCCAAACTTAATTGTAAATGTACTTCCTTTACCCACTTCACTTTCTACAGATATTGTTCCCCCCATTGCTTCAACCTGAGTCTTTGTGATAAACAACCCTACTCCTTTAGCTTCTTCATGCCGGTGAAAGGTTTTATGCAGCCCGAAAATCTTTCCTCCGTGCCTCTCCAGATTTATTCCCAACCCGTTGTCACTGACAGTAAGGTATATCTCTCCATTCGTATTAAATGTTTTTACTTCAATCTCCGGAGTTCTCTCAGGTGAACGATACTTGACAGCGTTTCCTACTAAATTCAGTAAAATACTCTCCAGATACGCTTTATTATAGTTGATAGCAGGCGCATCTTTAAAGTTAGATTTAATTACTGTGGAGGTTTCCAATATTTGCCCAGTCATTATTTCAGTAGTCTTTTTCATTACCTCCTCAAATGATAAAGTTTCTCGATCAGTATCTGTACTTTCCTTAATTTTTAAAGCCTCTATTAACTCGTTGAGGGTGGACGATAAATGATTGATCACCTTTTCAAATCTATCAAAAATTTCAGTTTTCTCCTCTTCTGTTTCCAGCGTATTATAAATACCTAGAAGTGAATTAAGGTTGCTTACAGGTGCTCGTAAATTATGGGACGTAATATGCGCGAAGTTTGCCAATTGTTTATTTCTATTGGTGAGATCATTTGCCATCTCCTCCAAGCTCTTTTGTGCCGCTTTTCTTTCCGTCACATCTCTGATCGCTGCCGACACCAATTTTCCCTCATTGGTTTCAATTGGACTTAAGCTGATTTCAATAGCAAACTCTTCTCCATTTTTTCTCATCCCTGCCAGCTCAAGGTCTTCCCCCATAGGTCTTGCCAATGGGTTTTCGAAATAACCATCTCTGTGTTTATGATGATGGTGTTTATATTTGGGGGGAATCAGTAACTCAACAGTTTGTCCTTCTAATTCTTCGCGGGAATAACCAAATAGCTTAATGGTCTGCGAGTTAACGATAACAATTTTACCTTGCTCGTTTACAATCACCATTGCATCTGGGGCAGACTCCAGAAGTGCTTTAAACTTCTCTTCAGATTCTTTTTGTTCTGTTATATCCGTTGCAATTCCTAAAAACCCTGTGATTTCAGCTTTTTCATTTTTGATAGCGGTTACGACCAGCTGAACAGGGAACGTTGTTCCATCTTTATGCACATAAGTCCATTCCCTTGATTCAAATTTTTGACTTTTGGGAATCTCAATAAAAACATCAAACCCCTCAATTTTTTTTCCATGGTTCTTTGCTAGCTCTTCCCCCCTTGCTACAACTTCCTGTTGCAGATGAAAGGTTGCTGGAGAGTGGATCCCTACAATTTCATCCGCTTGATACCCAAGCAATGTCTCTGATCCCTTACTAAAATAGTTGATAACTCCTTCTGTATCCGTTCCAATAATGGAAACCTGAGTTCCAGAATCAAAAATAGCTGTCATTCTTTGATTCAGATCGCGTACTTCATCCTCCACCTTTTTTCTCTTTGTAATGTCCTCTATCTGAGAAATAAAATGAACCGGATTTTTATTAACATCACGCAGCAAAGAAACGCTAAGCAACACCCAAACAATACTTCCGTTTTTATGGATGTATCTTTTTTCCATTTGATAAGTGTTCAACTCTCCTTTCAAAACACGCTCAACCAGATTGAGGTCAGCCTCTAAATCATCTGGGTGGGTAATTTCCTGAAAAGTAGTTTTTAATAATTCTTCCCTTGAGTAACCAAGCATTTTGGGTACCTGAGGATTAACGCTAATCCATTTTCCCTCTGTTGACACCAGCCCCATTCCAATGGCCGAGTACTCAAAGGCATCTTTGAATTGCAGTTCACTGTTTCGCAGATTGATTTGCTCACGTTTTCTTTCATCAATATCCTGAAATATACCGTATAGCCTTATACATTTCCCATCTTTAAATTCCGGTTGTCCTAAGCTACGAACCCATATTTCGTTTCCTTTGTTGGTTATTAACTGTAATTCCAAATCAAATATCCTTTTATCGTTTATAGATTGGGTTACTGCTTTTAGCATTTTTTCTCTACTCTCCCCTTCCTTATAAAAATTAATTCCAGTCTCAAGATCAGGTTCGTAATCATCATCCACTTCGTGAATTCTCTTGGTCATTGAGCTCCAAATCACTCTGTTTTTTATAAGGTCTACCTCCCAAGCTCCAATCCTAGCCACACGCGTAGTTTCCTCTATCACCTCCTCCATTCTTTTTTTCTCCTTCTCCCTCACTTTGGTTTCGGTAATGTCCGCTGTATACATTAATAATCCACCAATCTTCTTTTCTGACAAGTACCAGGGACGTACTTCCCACTTTATCCATTGCACTGATCCATCCTCTCGCTCAAAAAAAGCCGCATCATTCTTATTAACCTTACCCGTAAGGCATTCCTTATGGATTGCCTTCCAATCATCTCCTATCTCCGGAAATATTTCGTAATGAGATTTCCCAATTATATCCTGGCCTTCGAGTTTATAATCTTTCTTCCACTCATTTGATGCGGCTATGTACCGCATCTCAGTATCTAACATGGCTATAGCAGAAGGTGCCTGATCCACAAAGACCTTGTTCCGCTCCATACTTTCCATTAAGGCAAGCTCGGCTTCCTTTAGTTCTGTCACATCCCAATTAGCCCCCGTCATTCGAACCGTTTTACCGCTGGCATCCTTCTTTACTACACCTCGGCCAGTGATATGGCGAATAACTCCATCATCCCTGATTACTCTAAATTCAAGATTTAATTCTTTTCCCGACTCCAATGCCTCTTGCACCGCATTATTAGCTTGCTCCTTATCCTCAGGATGAACAGCGGCATGCCATGCTTCAAAGACACCTAAAAAATTTTCCTTTTCGATGCCATACAGTTGGTACATGGTCTCATCCCATACCAGCACATTGTTGGTAACATCAAAATCCCAAATACCTACTTTGGCTCCTCCTGCAGCAATCTTAAACCGGTCAGAAAGCAGACCCAATTGCTCAACCGACTCCTTCAACTCTTTGGTACGGGTTGCCACTTGAGTCTCAAGAGATTTATTCAAATCCATCACCCTGCTTTCAGCCTCTGTCCTTTTCCTATCCACCTCGTTGAGGTTAAGCGCAGTTTTTGATATCAGAAACAATCCCACCAACACAAATGATATGACCAAAAGCGCGATTCCAAAATCAACAGAAACAAGATTTTTTTGGTAAGCCATCTCTCCAAAAAAACCAAGTAAAAAAATCATCGCCATCATGATAGGGAATAGCTTGCGCGCCATTACATTTCCGATCTTTTGCCCCATAAAAAGGCTAATAACTCCTAACGATGGGTTTACAAAAAGGGCAGTCACTGAAAGAACAAAAAAACCTAATGAGGTATGTAGCGCCATTGAGCTCAGAAAGGATAACTTATAAAGGGCAGGGATGTTATACAGATAACCTAGAATGGCAACAGTTGAAATTCCTACACAACCCTGTAATAGTTGTTGACTGAAATTGCGAAGTGACTTAGAGCTGGATTTTATAAAGAGAAAGGCAGTACTAACAAGAATAAAGCAAAGAGAAGAAGTTGTGGCCATTCGTCCCGGCATTGCCAGCTCAGTTATTCTAGCAATTTCATCTCGAACAAACAGTTCATCTATACCCGAATTGTAATCAAAAATATCTTGTGAAACGGTGACTAATGCAATAAAAAATACAATTGACACTAACCCACGAACTAAAAAGTCGTAATTGTTTTTATGCTGTATCAGTAAAAATGAAATACCTAGAAAGGAAAAGCAGATTGCATTATTGAGTTTCATTGAAGGAAAACCAGGAATAACGCTTTTTAAAATACTGATATCCAATACCCAACCCATCATAACGATGAGCCCCATTAGAAAAATGGCATAGCC
>JBATLM010000151.1:0-2152 GCA_049289315.1 Cyclobacteriaceae bacterium | reverse complement strand
TTCTGGTGAGGCAGGCTACAGTCTCCTTTACATTTTAGGGTCACTCCCTCAACATCACCGTGATACACAGCCTCCAGAATATCACTTTTGTATTCCTTCCCACGAAGATAATCTCTTTTAGATATTTCGACATTGTTATTTATATATTTTCTCTGTATCAATGTGCCATCTGCGGCATATAACATCTTGATAGGCTGGGCACAAGTTGCATTTATCAGGCCTGCCCGTACAGGCGGGCCTGCCCGTACAGGCGGGGTCGATTCAGACTGAAACTTGCGCCAACAGAGGTCTACGAATTGAAAATTCTTAATGTATAGCATCGCAGTTGCAAACTGCGACTATCGGGGCACAAATTGCAAACTTGCGCCAGCAGAGGTAAAATAACAATGCCCCTTTCGGGGCTTCGCTTTGATATTACTTCTTGAACTGTTCTGATTTGTGAGTGTAATGCTTTTTATTATCAAAGCCAACGTAGCTTAAACCCTCACAGTATTTAATATTTCCGTCTAAGACATTCGTTCCCCAAAAACTGATAAATTCAAGTCGGGGCAACTCCTTTACAAAGGCAAGACTTTTTATTTCTCCCGATTCAGACAGTATTATTTTTTTGAGAGATTTTACTTTCCCTAAAGTTTCATAATCATTTATCTTTTTACACTGCTCAACTTGGATTTCTTCAATGCTGTTTGAAAGGGCTTGCAATGCTGCTATAGTTTCCAATTTAGAAGCGCTAAACATTTCAAGTTTCTTAAGATTGCTAAAACGCTCAATGCCTTGTAAGGTGGTAATATCTGTTTTAAATAAAAAAAGTTCTCTTAGATTTAAAAATAAAGGCATTTCGGATAAGCCTTTGGCCTTAGATTTATATCCTGTCAGGATTAAATCCATAAGGTTTTTACAAGTTTCCAATCCCTTCAATCTCGAAGAATAATCACAAGCCAAACTTTCAAGATTTGGAAAGTTTGAAAGGTCAATAATATCCTTTTTATTATCAGCAAATCCCAAAAACTTTAGCTTATGTAAAGAGTTTATAACTTGATTTTCAAATTTTGTTTCAGGCAAATGAAGTCCTTCCAAAACATCTGATAGTTTATTTAGGAAATTAATATCAGTTAATTCATATCCCTGAAAACAATTAATAGTGATTGATTTTATTTTCCCGTCTAAAACATATTTTACACAAGCATCTAATTTTGATGATTCAATAATTAATTTTCTTGAGCCGTCAGTTCCTTCTTGAAACTTAAATCCGTCTATTATAACTGGTCCCATATTAAAATCCTCCTAACTTTTTGCCTGGTGAAAAAATCAAATTATAGGTGGGCGAAAGTTTATCAAAACTTTTTGGACCTCCAAACTGCATCATTAAATTATGTTCATGTAAAAATGCTGTTTTGGAATTAGCCGCAGGATAGAAAGTTTTATTTAGAAGTTTATCGCCAAATTTAGTTTCAATACGATTCACTGACTGCATCATTCTGGATTTTAATCCCTTGCCTGCATAGAACTTACCACTTTGAAACTCTAATATATATGAGCCACTGGCTTTCTCTAACGAAGTTACACCCTTAGCGGCCTTAAAATAAAATGCACTTCTCAATGCATTGTAACCGCTTTTGAGTATCCCTAACCCTATCAAATATTCTACTGGGCTTGCTACAATACTTGCTGCTGGATTGCCACCTGCTACTACTTTTAGTCCTGGTATTCTGATGCCTCCATTTTCTAGGTTCGGATTGGAAACAACTTCGACGTTTAACACCGTGGGATTTGAACGATCATAAACAACTGTTCCGTCTGCATTTACTGTGCCTTCATACACATTATCCGTTACATCGCCCCCATCAGTGCTTACTTGTACTGTTTTGCCTGTATTCTTGTCCTTTACATACTCATTTGTCGGACCATCCTCCTGATCATCTGTCGAAGACTGCTTATTATTTGAGGTAGAAGATTGCGACGACATCTCATTGTACAAAGTATTGCTCGACTCAAACATCCCCGTAGGATCGGTATAAGACATCGGATTGTTGAACCCAAATCTGTATGGTGTCCATCCAGAAGCCAGTTGGCTCATAGGATCGACCGTCGTAAACCTCCCCAATACATTGTCCAACAATCGATTGTGAAAATTGGCTAACCCCAAGTTCAT
>JBATLM010000150.1:0-6321 GCA_049289315.1 Cyclobacteriaceae bacterium | reverse complement strand
GTAGCAACCCACCGCAACCTTCAGGACGAAGTAAAGGCGGGTAATTTCCGCGAAGATCTTTTTTATAGATTATTAGGGCTTCCTATTCAACTCCCCCCTCTTCGCGACCGTGGGAATGATGTTGTTCTGCTAGCCAAACATTTCTTAGATCAATTTGCAATTGAAAACAAATTCAAGAAATTCAAGATTGCATCAGATGCACAAGAGAAATTGCTCCAGTATCCATTTCCTGGAAACATTAGAGAACTAAAATCCATTATAGAGCTTGCTGCCGTGATGGCACAGGATAATCAAATCACTGTAGAGGACATTACATTTGCCAACACTCCAAGAGATTCATTCATGTTAAAAGAAATGAAGCTACAGCAATATGTATATCATATAATTAGAAACTACTTAAACAAATACGATAACAACGTATTAGAAGTAGCAAAGCGATTGGATATCGGAAAATCATCCATATATCGTTATCTGAAAGAAATGGATGAAGCGGGTATCTAATGAGTGATTTAAAAGAATACGTAAAAAAAGGGTTGTTTTATAAGTCTGTCGTTGAAGATGGATCTGACATAATTTTCATTGTAGATTATGAGGGGGAGATTCTGTATCACAATGACTCCGTAGAAGAAACATTGGGTTACAAACCTAAAAGCCTGGTAGGTAGGAAATTCTTTGATCTGATTTTACCAGAAACGTTAAAGCAGTTTCAACACGAATACAAAGTCAGTACCACCAAGCGATTTAACGAATCAGTTGAATTTCAGTTTTTATGTAAGGACAAATCCTTTAAGTATCTGGAATTCAACTCGATAAACTTAAAACACAAAGAAAAAATAGAGGGCTTGATCTTGGATTGCCGGGACATCACTCAGCGAAAGGAAGATGCCGCGGAACTCCTGAGGGCGCAGAAAGCCAAGGAACAATTCTTGGCTAATGTAAGTCACGAAATTCGCACGCCCATTAATGGTATTGCCGGAATGGCTACCCTTCTCAGTCAAAAGCCAACCGCAAAAGAGCAAACTACCTATCTGAACGCGATCAAGAGTGCAGCTGATAATCTAAAAGTTATTATAAATGATATTCTGGACTTGGCATCCATAGAATCCGGAAAACTCAACTTCGAAAAAATTGACTTTAACTTAGACGACTTATTGCACTCAGTGGTCGACTCATTTTCGGTTCAATCAGTTCAAAAAAACATTGAACTCAGTTACAATCTTGATAAGGGTATCAGCAAAGTATTAGTTGGAGATCCATTTCGTCTCAATCAAATTCTCATTAACCTTATCAGCAATGCCCTCAAATTTACTCATGAGGGGCATATTAGCATTAACTGCCAGTTAGAAAAGAAAAGCAACAAAAACCAACACATCAAGCTGGAGGTAACAGATACTGGAATCGGTATACCTTCCGATAAACTGACCAAAATTTTTGAAAGCTTTAGTCAAGCAGATGCCAGTGTTACTAGAAAATACGGAGGAACAGGATTAGGCCTAACCATCGTAAAACAACTCGTTGAATTACAGAAAGGAACCGTAAGTGTAAGCAGTGTAGAAGAGGAAGGGACTACCTTCAGTATTGTAATTCCATACACCATAGGTAGTACTACTGAAATCGGGGAAAAGACATCGGTTTTCAATCGAAAGAAAAATGAATTAGTAAGCCTTAAAGACCTAAGAATATTGTTGGCGGAGGATAATGACATCAACAGGCTGTACGCCACCAGCATACTTAAAATGTGGGAATGTACTGCCGATACTGCTGAAAATGGCTACGTGGCGCTAGAGAAGGTACGCAACAATGATTACGATATTATTCTTATGGACATTCAAATGCCTGTAATGGATGGCTTTGAAGCTACAAAAGCAATCAAAAAAAGTGGCGCTCCAAAAGATCAAATTCCAATTATTGCACTTACAGCAAACTCAAGCAGCAAAGACATAGAGAAATGTCTGGCCTCAGGAATGAATGACTGTATTGGAAAACCATTTACGCCTGAAAACTTGTTTAGCATACTCGTAAAGTATGGCCGATTTAAAGCAACTCAACCGAAGCCAAAGCCCGAGAAAGAAAAAGTTGATTTAACTTATTTAAAGAAAATATCAAATAATGACAAAACCTTTGTTGATGATATTATCAACTCTTTTATCACCAACACCCCAAAAACCATCAATGAAATAAACGCCTACCTTGATTCAGAAAATTGGGTAAAAATGGAAGAACAGGTACACAAAATAAAACCTACACTTACCATGATTGGAATGCCTTTGGCAAGAGAGAGTGCTGTAGAAATCGAAATACTAACCCGCTCCCAGAGTGACATTGAAACCTTAAAAAGGTTAGTTAGAGCGTTTTGTAATTCGCTTGAGGCAGCCTTAACAGAATTTAAAACAATGGGATATTAGTTTCTGTTCATCACTACCAACTTCTTGTAAGTGGCTGAATTATTCCTCCCTGTAATAATCACATGATAGACACCATTAGGCAGGTCAGAAACACTAACTGACAACACGTCACTCACATTGTTTTCAAAATTTCCTTCAAGCATCACCACTCCTCTTTGATCAGCTATTCGCCATGAATATCCCTCCATATGGTTGGATGGCAATCCAAAATTAACCTCACCATTAGATGGATTGGGATACATTGTGATTTGAGTTGCTATTGGATCAAGTGGTTCATCTTCAAGTCCTACAACAACCGACCCTCTCTTGACTGGAGCACCAATCACCATACTCTGATATATTTCCTTTGTGTTTTTATCCTGTACATATCCAACCAAAACCAATTGACTTCCATTTACTATAGGAACATTGATAGTTACATCCGCCCTTGACTGCACCAGGTTTTGTCCTAATGCCCAAGGAGTACTTATAGTTGCACCGTCTGCTCCCAGTAAATGTTTTCTCACCACGTTCTTCGCGCCACCCACATTTTTCTCAACAAGCACAACCTGTGCAATTAAAGGAGCAGAAAAGGGCTGTGTGGCCGTAATTGAAAGCCGTGCAGTAATGGTATTACTATTATTAGTTGGCAAGGTATCCAATACAATTTCAAACAATGGATCGACAAGCGCTCTTCTATCAATTTCAATGTTGGTAACATCAAGGAAACTACCCGTAAACTTCACACCATCAAGTTTTCCATCCATAATGGTTGAAGGTGCTTGTGATACATTGTAATAAGAAGCTCTTGCACCTGGATCTGTAGGATTTTCAATATTTAAAGGATCAGGAGAAGGGAAACTAATGTGATACCTTAGATCATTAAAATCCGTAACACTTCTTATAGCAAACTGATCAGCCAAACGGTTGTCAAGGTAATTATCACCAGATGTACTTGGAGCTAAAGCAGTATTGGTGAAGTGTTCGACAAGTACATTCCTCTTTTTATTCCCCACAAAGACATTGTCAAAGGCAAATCCATCGTAAGTGTTGGCTGCAGGGTTACCATCATTGCTTGCAAAGGCAATTCTTAAGCGTACCTGATCTCGCTCAGCAGCTGGAACCATATCCAAGTTGAACCGGCCATTTTTCCAGCCTCCTAGTTTGTTTGTCCAGCCATAACTTCCCAGTGGCTGTGCCCCCGGATTGGATGGGATAGTCACACCATTAAACCAATTAATACCTTCATTGCGATCCACCTGACCCACAGGAGGTCCTATGATATTCCATGAAATACCGCCATCAGTTGAATACTGCATTACTGCACCATCTACGTTATTCTCCATATCCGCCCAATAATCAAGAGATACCATCGGACGATCTAACTGTGTAAGGTTAAAGCATGGGCCGTTAACCACAGATTTTTCGTTAGGAAAATAGGTATTGCCGTTCTTACCAGTCCACCACACCTTCGTTCCACTTGCAGCACTGGTTATATTAGAACCAGTTGGTACACCCCAAATCCAGCTTGTGTCACTTGGCATTGTTGATTCTTCAATCCATCCTCCATCATTCAATTCAAAATTTTCATTGTAAGCAGATGTTGCCAAAGGCGTAACTGTACTGAAAGGAAGAATGAATACCTTTTGTATCAATGAATTATTACATCCATCATTGGTATCAACTGTCAGTTGCGTATTGTAGGTACCGAAGCTATTGTACTTATGATCCGGGTCATCAAACGTACCCGTTGTCTTTCCCCCGTGAGTTCCAGGAGGTACAGGATCTCCAGCAGCTCCAATCAATATGTCTCCATCACCGAAGTCCCACATGTAATTGGTGATTACACTTATCGAACCTGGATTGGTTTGATCCATAAACTTCGTGTCATCATTATTGCAAATAGCTGACCAATCATATGCCACCTCAGGAACATCTCCTACTCTAATGGATTGGTTTCCAATATTTGTACAGCCTTGTGTTGTTGATACCGTTAGGCCAACATTGTACAAGCCTGATGCAACATAGTTATGGCTAGGGTTTTGTTGATTACTGAAGAAGCCATCAGCGAAGTTCCATTGCCAGCCAGAGATGGTAGCAGGGAACGGTGTTACCGGAAGTGATGATCCATCAGTGAAGTCAATAGCACTATTAATACAAGAATTTAATACACTTATTACTGCAACTGGGCTTGCAAAAACCTTTACATCTCTGATCTTAGTCGTAACAGCATTGAACGCATTTTTATAGGTATATAATATCCGGTACCTATCAGACGTCAAGCCACTCGTTTGAATGAAGTAATCTGTTCCGTTAAAGCTGATAGGGGCTATTGGTCCACCTCCATAAGCTGGGACGCTTGTAAATTGTGTTTCTGGAGGCAGCCCTGAAGAAGCCACGGGATTACCGACAAGCTTAACGAGACCTACGCCTGCACATACCTCAAATTCACCCAGTCCATTAATTGGAACAAAAGGGAATGGGGCTGAGCCAATTGTGTATTGCATTGTAAAGTCAACATTCGTCACTGGGTTTACGATCACTTCTTGTGTATCCGTATTTAAACAACCATTTATATCTGTGTAGGTATAAGTAACAAAATTCGACCCCAAGTCGACAGCCGCTGGATCAAATGATGCTTTGTCAACCGGACTTGCAGTTGTACTTCCAATATTTGAAGTTGCAGGAGATATTGTAAACACCCCTCCCCCCTGATTACCTGTCAAAGTAATTGGAGTGTTATTCTCTGCCATTTGAGGAGGAGCACCAACAGGGAACCCTGAGAATACAACAATAGGTTGAGGGTTAATTGTTAATACCATTTGGTCAATTACATTCGCACAAGCTCCTGTTCCATACGCTGTCAGCGTAAGCGTTACATTCAATGGCGATGTTACTGCGAGTTCACTTGCGCTTAATGTATATGTAGGGTTTGGAATCGTAGCGTTACTAAACACCCCTGTTCCACCACTCCACATCAATCCACCCGGTGCAAACGTGGAACTTCCCGCAATTACTTTTGAGGCATCATCTACGCAGACAGATAAATCAGCACCTGCTGAAAATATTGCTTTGGGATTTACCGTAACTGTAATTGTAAACGGGTTGCCCTGACACCCACCTACCTGACCAGTCGGGATAACTGTGTATGTAACAATCTGGTCTGAGGTCGTAGTGTTAACAAGTATATCATCTATTACAGCACCTGATTTTAGTGAAGTGGTTTCACCTGTCACATTTGCATTAGGAGCTGCAGTCCATGTGAAATTCGCCAATAACCCATTACCAGGAAGTGTGTTTACATTATTCTGAAGATCATAAGCTACTGAGGTTCCACTACAAATATCCGGTGCTGCCATAGATACACCTACAGGTTCCGGTTTAACAGTAATTGTAATCTGGAAGGTATTACCTATGCATCCGTTGGTTCCAGTCGGAGTAACCGTATACACAACATTTTGATCTGTGTTTGTAAGGTTAGTTATCACATCAGTAATGTTTGGCCCTACAACTGGAGCAAGGCTTTCGCCAGTTACTAATGGGTTAACATTATCTGCAGCCACCCAAGAAAATGTACTTCCTACATTATTACCTAAGGTAGCAACATTTTGAAGTAAACTATAGTCAATAGCTACATCACTGCAAACCGTTTTGGCATCGTTTACTCCGACCGGCTCAGGTCTAATTGTAACTGTAACCGTAAATGTATTACCTGCACATCCGCCACTGCTTGGTGTTACTGTATAAGTAACTATCTGGTCTACTCCTGTGGTGTTTACCAATGGATCATTGATAAATGCGGTCCCCTGAGCTACCAAACTCTCGCCCGATACATTAGCATTGTCTACCAATGCCAACCAACTGAATGTACTGGCCAGTCCATTGTTAGCTGTTATGTTGGCTTGCAAATCGTAATTCAACGTGCCACTTCCACTGC
>JBATLM010000149.1:0-48409 GCA_049289315.1 Cyclobacteriaceae bacterium | reverse complement strand
GTACCCTTCAGGATCAAAGCCAACAAAAGCACGGTATTTATTTTCAGGACCAATTCCAATTTCTTTGGAGCGAAGTTCAAAAGACTTGTTCTCACTGGTGTACTTAAACCAGCCATCCAAATCTTTTAAAATAAAAGACACATTCACAGCCTTCTTTTCGGTGTGGTTATGCATGCCTCTTCTTTCATCAACGAGACCAATGTACCCGCTATTTGAAGATTGGTAAATCTTGGCCCAGCCCTGATCGGCAATAAGTGAAAGCCCCAATGTTTGCTCATAGAATGCTTCCATGTGTGGGAGATCTTTATAGTACAACCACGTAATAGTAGCATTGAAACCTAATCCTTCAGGGACAGTAGTTTTTTGTGATACAAGAGGGGTTATTGTTTTTACGTTATTCAACTGCGGAATGAAAAGTTCATTTTCCGGATGTTGTTTGAAAGTCTCAAATTCAAGTAAATAGCCTTCTGGATCGATAGCTACAAACCCATCATGCGCTCCGCCTTCTTTGGGTTTGTATTCATACTTAATTATTACCCCTTCCTTTTTTAAGTAATCGTACCATTCTCCCAATTGATTGGTGAGCAAAGCAAGGGCAACGGTTTTGGGTTCATCTGCAGTGTGCATTCCTTTAGTGGCATCTACCAGTATCAAATAGGAGTCGCTGGTTATTCTTAGAATTTTGGCCATGGTATAGTCGGACAACAATTCTAACCCCAGGGTTTCAGTATAGAATTGAGTGGCACGATCTAAATCTTTGTAGTAGAGAAATAAATTGGTCGCCTCAATGCCAAAATCATTCATCGTCCGGAAGGATGTATTTTCTGCAAGCAACTGGTTTATTTTATTAGGTGAGTAACTCAGCATTCTGCCAAACCTTCTGGCAATTTCTTCGCGATCTTTGCTATCGTATCGTCCTGCTTCTACAAGTGCCGCTTTATCAGCCTTGAGTTGAAGATACTGATCTTTTGTAGTGCCCTGATAAATAAGTAATACTTCTTTATCTTTGGCAATATCTTCTGGAAATAAATCGGTTGTGATAAGATCCGCTTCTCTATAAAGTAAAACATTATTCTTTTCTGCTACTTTCTCTGCATGTGGAAGAAAGTCATTCATCTCTTCAGGAGACAGTGTCGCGCTTAAAGCCAACTGCTTTACACCAGCATTTACAGCCTCACCAAAAGCCCCGATAGCACCAAGCCTATAAGATTGTTCGTTCATCTCCTCCTTATTGCTTGAGCAACCAAGAGTTATAATCAGAACTACAAGTATTATTGATCTTAGTGTCATAATTTTTATTTTAATACATTAATAATATGGGTGTACTTGATAGTGAAGCTTCTTGTCAACACACTGCCACTATCCCATATTTCATTATACACTACAAACAAACCTGTATTGGCTTGTTCTAATAAATTGAACCTGATGTTGGCTGACACGATATCGGCTGCGCTATTGTATTGAAGAAAACTTTGAACCGTCATACGAGGAGTAAAGGAATAGGACATTCGCGCTCCAAATACATCGGTAGCGAAATTTCTTTTTACTAAAGTCTCTACAGGGAGAATCTCTTTTACCAATAGATGGATATCGTTGTGAGCAAAGGTAACATCGGAGTTAAATCGATCACCAACTCTGAATCCAATCGTTCCGCTATGTGCTGATCGCGATCCGGAAAAGTATCCCCCCATTACATGTCGCGTACTGATATAGAATCTTTTACTTGGATTGGTAATAGTAACAATTTGAGCTTCCTTGTTGGCGTAACTTCCTGAGGCATGTTCAATACCAAGCCCTGATATTCTAAAATCTTCTAAAGATCCTTCTTCAGTGAAGTTCATGCCAGTATGAATTTCGAATCCGTTTTTCCAAACCCAGTGATTATCCAGATGCAAGAAAGTAGTCTCTTTAAATCCATCGAAGTTCCAAAAGCCACGCCCTGAAATATGGGGACGTATTTCCAATATATTACCTAGTTTTCCATTCATTCGAATAGCTTTAAGAATCAGAAATTCAGGCTTTTTAAATGCTTTTCTAAAAAGAAAACCTGCCTGAGGGTCAAACCCCTCATCCACTTGCGTGTAGGCAAAATTCATGTCCAGACCATTCCATTGGTAGCCGCTTTGAAGTTTAAATGAATTTCCATCCTGGATACTATCTGGCGAATTAGATCTGGCGAAGAACCCAGACACCTGAGCTTTCTTTCCAATGCCGATTTTGCTATCCAGGGCAAAAACCCTATTAAAATCATCACCTACTTCTCCAACACCTTCACGACTTACAAAAGTACCACCTATTGTTGACCGTTGTCCAATCTGCTGATTGATGCGTGCTACATTAAAATTGTTTTTTGTGATTCCAATGGAATCATTGAGCGAAACATCATCGGTGAACATGCTGAGTACCCCAATGTTTGTTTTGTTGACGCGACCAGATACTCGTGCTCCACCTAGAATTGGAACGATAGCGCCCTCATCACTGATTCCGATTTTTCGGCTGAAGAATAAATCCACTTCTCCGGGGCTACCTACTGTAAAGAATCCAGCATTTTCTAAAAAGAAGGGACGCTTTTCCGGAAAGAAAAGGTTGAAGCGGTCCAAGTTGATTTGCTGCTGATCTACTTCTACCTGAGCAAAGTCGGTATTATACGTAAGGTCAAGTGTAAGTGATGGAGTAATACTGTACTTAATGTCGGCTCCTACATCTGGTGAGTGTTTGGCTTTGCTGGGATCAGCAGAAAAATCTCTGGAAACGTTATGTAAAGCATATGGGATAAATTTTAGGTTGCCGGGGCTTTTTAGATTTAATCCAGTAAGCTCACCAGCAAGAGAAAGTCTTTTAAGGTCAAACTGAATGGGTAAGGGAGCCCAGTAGGCAACCTCATTGGTCTTGCGAATGTTGCGCTGAATATTTAACCCCCAAACCTTTTCGCTGCCTGAAGCGAATCGAATAGTGCGTAAGGGAATCGCAAACTCTGCACTCCAACCATAATCACCTACTTGGGATTTTACTTCCCATGAAGCATCCCAATTCAAGTTAAACCCTCCAATTGTACCTCCTTGTTGCCTGTTGTTGTTGTTATTCCCTTGTCCTTCATTATCTACCTGACCGTCATACTCTACACCCAGAGAATTAGTGCCAAAGACAAAACCATTTTGCTTGTCGTGATAGGTGTCAATAATAAATATAAAACTATCGGTGCCATCCAGGGAAGCATCTCTTCTGGCATCAGAGACAACCAACTTTTCGGGCGCAGCATCATAGCATACAACCGATACGTAAAGTGTTGTTTCGGTATACCCAATTCTTATATCAGTTTTTTCGGAGGCTGGCTCTCCGGAATAGGGACGTATTTGTTTAAGTCCGTCAAAGGCCGGGTACTGTTGCCATAGTTCATCATTGATCACTTCTCCATCAATAACCGGGGCACTACTCAATTGGATGGATTGTGCCTGAGGGCGTTCATTTACGTTTGGATTGGTTCCACTTATCTGCCCAAAAGCCGCAGAAATGGCCGCCATAGCCATAATGATCAAAACAAGTCTTCTTAAGGAATTCATAGGTCGAAAAAATAGGTATTGTATATAGGTTGTCGAATATACTATATCGTAATAGAGCTGAATAATACTTTTATACACGTGGTAATTGGCACTTTATTTTGAGACTAATCACTGCTTTTTAGCCCTACCAGTACAATGCTGACGTTGATGGTCTCCTGATTATAAATAGAAATTTGGGATCCTGCATTCAACCATCGCCAGTCCGCCAGTTCTTCGGATTTGATGTTTACGGACAACGGAGTTTGCCCTGTGTTTACTATTATAGTATTTAAGGTTGAATGAAAATCTAATTGCTGAGAAGGGGAGAGAGAGATTTTAGTTACAAGAAACTGATGGTTATTGATGAGCAGTTCCTCATTGGTCAAAAGAGGATGGATAGAATCTTTGGTATTTCCGTGCGTAAGATTCTCAATGGCAATCAATCTGATCAACCCATCAGAGCGATTGGCAAACCGATGTACAAGAGGTTGTTGAGGGTTCTCGAAATACCCACCTGTAAATCCAACAGGTAGCTCAAGTGTTCGTCCATCTTCTCCCTTATTTTCAACCCATATTTTACCCCCGTCAATTGTTACGTAGCAATAGTTATAGCTATGCTGATGAATCAGGGAGGTGTCATTGGGATGAGCAATTACATCTAAGATGCGTGCGTTTTCATTCCTGAAGACAGGATGATGCAACGGTTCCTCATGTACTTGTATTTGAGCAAATCCATTCAGAGATAGAAGGAAGATAAAGTAGATACCATATTTCATTATCCTAATAGCTATTAAATGCTTTCTATTGCATTGGCCAGATAGTCGATATCTTCTTTTGTATTGTAAATCGCCAGTGATATTCTTAATCCGTTCAGGCCGAAGGTCGACATAGGCCTTGTGTCTATTCCATATTTTTCAAAGAGCGTTTCCTTTACATCATTTACATCCTTGCCTACTACTTCTAGTGCTTGAATAGCTCCTGAAAGCTGATCAGATACAGGTGTTTTGATTTTGTATTTTTGGTTTCCTTCAAATTTTTCCCTGAAATAGTTTTTCAGCTCCATTGTTCGAGCTTCAATTTTTTCACTACCAATGAGCTGATTGAATTGTAAGGCGGCTCCCAATCCTAAAACTTCGGGTAAATTTCTGGTGTTGTAATTTTCAAGTCTTCTTATGGTTTGATCCGTATGACCGTTGCATACAATTAAAGGTTTTAAATAGTGCTGACTTTCTTTTCTAGCATAGAATATTCCAACCCCTTTTGGCGAGAACAACCATTTGTGCGAACTCGCAGTATAAAAATCGCATTGCATGTCGTGCAAATCTATGTCTAACATACCAGCAGCTTGTGCTCCATCCACGGCTACCAATATTCCCTTGCTGTGGGCCAGATCAGAAACCTCCTTTACGGGAAGCGTCATTCCATTCGTGTTCACGATGTGACACATAGAAATGATTTTTGTTTTAGGCGTGATGGCTTTTTTATAAATCGAGACGATCTCATCTACACTTTTTGGAATGATAGGCAATATGGGCTTTACTATTTTGATTCCTTTTGTTTCTTGCCATACCTGCCAGGGAATAGTACCGCTGGTATGTTCATGGTCTGCAAGAATGATTTCATCTCCAGGCTTCAGATCGAAGCTCCGTGCGATGAGGTTCATCCCTTCGGTGGTATTATGGATCAGAGCAATTTCTTCCTCAGAAGTTTTTAGTAAGTCTGCTGCTTGTTTTCTCACAACTTCTTTTTCATCATTCCAACCACCCCACATGTATTTGGATGGAAACTCGTCTAAAATTTTACGGTAGTTGTTGGTGGCAGAACGCACCATGGTGGGTGAGGGGCCTAGAGACCCATTATTAAAATAAAATAACCCATCGGTAAACGGAAATTGATTTCTCACCATTGCCCAATACGCCTCTGAATTGTCATTGGAAGAGAGTTTTACTCTTTCAGAATTATTCGCAGCCCCAGCATAGCTTATATGTGGGAGGATAGAGGTTCCTGCAATTCCAGTTAATGCTGATCTAATAAATTTTCTCCGGCTATTCATACGTATTGGTTTTTGAATCTGACTTAAATATTGACAACAATTTATGGTAATATCCCGATATTGTTAACTGAAATGGGATGTCTTGAACAGCGATAACAAAAAAAGATTTGAAATTATTTTTAAAGACTTGTTTAAGCCTTTGTGTGGCTTTGCTATGAAATATATTGGCGACCTGGATGAATCAAAAAATGTGGTGCATGAGGCCTTTATCGCGGTTTGGGGAAAATTTGAAACTTTGCCTGAAGACACGAACTATAAAAGCTATTTGTATACAGCAGTAAGAAATCGAAGTTTGAATTATCTCCGCGACCGCAAGAATCATGTGACACTGGATGGCATTCCTGAAGAGGGCGTATCGGGTGGTGATAGTGATTTGGAGGTAAAGGAGCTGGAACGTGAGATCGAATTGGCCATTAATACATTGCCTGAAAAGTGTAGAATGGTTTTTGAAATGAGCCGCTTTGAAGGATTGAAATATGCTGAAATAGCTGAAAAAATGAATATTTCGGTGAAAACGGTAGAGGCGCAAATGTCAAAAGCTTTATCTGTGATGAAAAAGCAATTGGCAAATTTTCTTTCTATACTATTTTTTATTTTTAATCAGTAAGGGTAACGGAATCGGTATGTGTTGTAAACTATAGGAGATACTAAATTGAACGATCAAAACCATAGCGAAGAAACGTTGCTCATTGCAAAACACCTCAGTGGCGAGACTACCAATGTTGAGGAGGAGGCCTTGCAGAAATGGATTGCTTTGTCAGCTGCAAATGAGCAGATTTATTCTAAGCTCAAACGCATATATGAGGTAAGTGGGAAACTTTATGGCCCCGCTAAGGATGATTCCATAAACATAGATGTTGAAAAAGAGTGGAATCATTTTGAGAATAAGGTGGAGTCAAAAGGAAAAACAATTCAACTGGAGCCACAACGTACTGGACCCATTTGGCTGAGAATAGCAGCTGTAGTGTTACTGGTGATTGTTTCTGGAATTGTAGTCAATTATTTTATTGGTAAAAGTGGAGAGCAATTTTATCAAACAGCTGAAAATACTGAAGAGATTATTTTACCTGATGGATCTGCCGTTTTTTTGAATAGAAACTCAACCCTGACAGTGAGGAATTCATACAATGCAAAAAGTAGGGAGGTAGAATTATTGGGTGAAGCTTTCTTTGAAGTGACACCAGATGCCCAGCGGCCTTTTATTATTGAGGTAGACAACGCGGAAGTACGTGTGTTGGGAACCTCTTTTAATGTTAGAAATTTAGACCGAGACAAAGAAGTGGATGTGGTTGTGGAGACAGGTGTTGTGCAATTAAAGTCCAAAAATATTGAGAAGTCAATCGAGTTAACAGCAGGGCAAAGGGGTACCTTTAATAAAAAAGAAAAGCAGTTACTGAGTATTGAAAATACGGATGCCAATTTTCTTTCATGGAAAACAAAGACCATGGTCTTTAACAATGCCAATTTAAAGTCTGTCGTGGAAACGCTACAGGCTACTTATGGTATAGAGATTATTATATCGACTGATGTATCTGTTGAGTGTGAGGTGACCGTTACTTTTGAGAATCAACCATTAGAGGCCGTACTTAAAGTATTGCAGTCTACATTGAACCTTACCTACAAGCGAGAAAAAAACAGAATAGAAATTACTGGAGCTGGATGCTAACACCAGACAAGAGTGCACATCGATTGAGCCGTATTTTTAGTGGCCTGCTGCTGCTATTGTCACTTGCCTATTCCGCTGCAGCTCAAGAAGATTATAGTAATACAAGAATTAGGGTTGACTTCCGGTCGACTTCGCTTAAAGACGTATTGAACAGTATATCAAAACAAAGTGGAGCTTCCTTTTCCTATAACCCTCGCAGAATTTCTGTTGACCAAAAGATAAATTACAGGGCCTCACAAAAAACAGTTATTAATATTTTAGATGAATTGTCCTTGATTGCCTCTTTCGATTATGAAGTGATAGAGGGGAAGATCATTCTGAAACCGAAAGCAAAGGACATTGAAAGTCAGAAGGCTACACTTAGTGGATTTATAAAAGACAGTAGCAATGGGGAAGCGTTGATTGGAGCTTCTGTTTGGGTCGAAGAATTGAAGTTGGCTGCCACCAGCAATGTTTTTGGATTTTATTCTCTCACTGTGCCAACAGGGGTTTATAATGTTACTTTCTCTTATATCGGATTTAATAGAGAGGTCTTAAAAACTGAACTGCAGAACTCTCTGTCACAAAATGTTTCCTTGCAAGTTGTGCCTTCTTTATTGGAAGAAATTATAGTTACGAGCACAGAGCCACAACTGGTCAACGAAATTCAAGTGAGTAAAACTCATATGCGTCCATCCACTATCTCCGAAAAACCATCATTTTTTGGTGAATCGGATGCTGTCAAATCTCTCGAAATGGTGCCGGGGGTAAAGATGCATTCAGATGGATCTACTTTTTATTATGTGAGGGGAGGAGATCGAGATCAAAATATGATTTTAGTTGATGATGCTCCTATTTTTAATCCAAGCCATTTATTGGGTTTATTTTCTACGATCATCCCAGATGCTGTAAATGATATTACTTTATACAAAGGGAGTATGCCAGCTTCTTTGGGCGGGCGATTGTCTTCAATAATGGACGTAAGAACCAGAAAGGGAAATGATCAGCAATTTGAAGTTTTGGGTAATTTGGGATTGTTGAGTTCTAAGCTTAGCCTCGAAGGCCCAATAAAGAAGGGGAAGAGCTCATTCTTGTTGTCCAGCAGAGTATCCAGAGTAAAGTGGATTTTTGCATTACTTAATGATGACATAAAGGATTTTCAATTTCATGACCTGACAGGTAAGATCAATTTTGACCTAAGTCAAAAGAATAAATTATATTTTTCATTTTACAATGGGGGGGATAAGTTTTTAACCACCAACTCTGGTGTAGAGTGGTTCAATAGAGCTACAACGGTAAGGTGGAACCATGTTTTCTCAAAGCGTTTGTTTCTGAACACAACATTGGCCGCTGGTGTCTACGATTATTTTTTGCATACTGATCGCAGCACAAACACCAAGTGGAACTCGCACCTGTCGAATGTTAACCTTAAGGGCGATTTTAGCTATTTCAAGAATCCAAATGAGGAAGTTGCATTCGGGCTTTCGCTTGGAGGCTATAATTTCAACCCTGGCAACGTAAGTAGAAACGGAAACCCAATACCTCCTGCGGTGTCTGTGAGAAACTCGAATGAATTTGTGCTATATGGCAATCACGAAATCCGATTAAGTAATCATTGGGGTTTGAATTATGGACTGCGCATTTCTACTTGGACCAATGAAGGTGAGGCTTTTGAGTTTGTGTTCGATAACAATCGTAACCCAATTGATACTTTGTTTTTTAAAAAAGGAGATAAGTATAAAAATTATCAAAATATTGAACCTCGAATTTCGGTCAGTTATAATTTAAATGATAATAGTTCCTTCAAAGTAAGTGCAGCTCGGAATGTTCAGAACATTCACCTGATTACAAATTCAATAAGTCCTTTTTCCTCATTTGAAGTATGGTTACCAAGTAGTGTGAATTTAAAACCTCAGGCCGCCAATCAATTAGTGTTTGGGTACCACCATTATTTATCAAAGGTAGGACTCGCTTTTGAGGTTGAGTCGTTTTATAAAAAAATGAATAACCAGATTGACTACGAGGCACATGCGGAAACTTTGCTTAATCCTTTACTAGAGCGAGAATTGCGGTTTGGTGAGGCCAGGAGTTATGGAGTGGAATTTCAAATGAAAAAGGAGGAGGGCAGATTGCGTTCATGGGTTGGTTATTCGTATTCCAGAGCAAAAAGAAAATTTCCTGAAGTGAACATGGGAAAGGCATATAATGCATTTTATGATCGACCACATCAGGTGAATATCACAATGAGTTATGATCTGAATTTACGATGGAATATTGGTATGAACTGGAATTATTACACCGGAGCTCCTTATTCATCGCCTGTGAGTTTTTATAATTTTAATGGACTTGAGATTCCAGTATATAACCAAAAGAATAATGACAGGCTGCCTGATTATCATCGCCTTGATATTTCTGCGACCTTAAACTTGAACAAGAACCAGGAAAGCCGATTTAAACATAATCTGATGTTTTCTATTTATAATTTTTACAGTCGGAAGAACGCGCTTTTTGTTAATTATAACAAAACGGAGCAGCAAGATGGTGGATTCAAGGTGCCATCAAACTTATTGGATAAAAACGCTGTCAGTACCCAATTTTATTTATTTCAGTTTACTCCGTCCATCGCTTATAATTTTAAATGGAGATGAGTCGTTTTGTCATTTATCTGTCGCTGTTGATTCTTTTTTCTTGTAATGAAGAAAAAATAGAGAAACCATTAATGTCGATTGATTCTGATTTGCTGGTGGTAGAGGCGGTATTGACCAATGAAAAAATGAATCATAGAATTAAGCTTTCTCATCCCTATCAGGAATTGAATGGGAGTAGCATGCCAGCTACTGGAGCTAATGTTGTTGTCATTGAAGGAAATGAAAAAGTGTATGGTGCTATTGAATCTCCTGTTGGATCAGGTAATTATTATACGGAGGAAATGACAGCTGTTTTCGGAAAGCAGTATTTGCTTTTTATTCAGTATGGTGGAAAAGATTTTTTTGCTGCTGCCAGATCAATACCTGTAGAGCCTATGCCAGATCTACAGTATAATAGGGTGAGCGATGGATTATATGGACTACAGCTTAATGATTCAGGAGGAAGTCCAAATTATGTGAATTATTTTGTTTCGTGGGTTGGTACCCCTGCATGTCAGGCAGAAGCATTGTGTGAAGGGAGGCTGGTGTATTACGACTTAAAAACAATTGATGTTAACGCGTTATTTAAACCTGATAAGGAAGACTTTTTGTTCCCAGTGAACACCATAGTGATAAGAAGGAAGTATTCAGTCAGCCCTGGATATAAAACCTTTTTAAGGTCAGTACTCTCAGAAACGGAATGGCGTGGGGGAGTATTTGACGTACAGCGGGAGAATGTTCCAACCAATCTAAGCGAAGGAGCTGTAGGTTTTTTTGCTGTTTCTACGGTTCTTTCTGACACGGTAATTATTACTGAAAAGCCCTAAAATGGCTCATTTTCAGCCTTTTTAAAATAATATTGGTTGCGCATAGGGGTAACTACCCACAGGCGTGTTTTAGTAATGAAAGGGAATTTACCCTTCTAAAGAATTGTGAAACAAAACATAGAAAAATGAGACACACTAAATTTATTTCATACACACTGTTTATTGCAGTGGCTATGATGCTACTTACTACCTCCTGTGATGAGAATATTGAAATGACCACACAGGAGGATTTGCTGCCAGAAAATTTTCGAGTAGAGATTCCGGCTTCAATTAGCAATTCGGCTTACGCAGAAGGAGGAAGAACTAAAGATGATGTACTACAAGGCAATGACATCTACGAGCACCTTGGAACCTTTATCGCAATTGGAGATGGTGCTGCAGAAATTGTAGAGGAAATTATTATTGGGTTGAGAAAGCACAAAATTGACAGGTTAATAAGCCTTTCGTTTACAAGTGACGATGATAACCGTGTAAAAAATCTGGTAGTTGAATCAAATGTAGAATACGAAGGTAAACTTTGGGAGTATCAGCTTACGGTTACGGATGCAGAATCAGAAGGTAATGCAGATGGTGGAAAAGCGATGCAGGTTTTTTGGAACAAGGAAAGGCCGATAATGGGTATATCTATCATCAAACCCTACAACATTGATAGAAATGAAAATCCAGATGCTGGTGATGCCATTTTTAGAATAGATTACTCAGAAGTGAGTGATAAGGGATACGATGCAGAAATGGAAGTATTTATTACTGGTCTTCCTTTGGCCAACCCCTTGGATGATCCCTACTCTGTCAGTACGATTCATATGTTTGCAGGCAAAAAAGGAGATATAGTGGATGTCTATGGTAACTCAAATCACCCTAACGCAATACTTTTTGCAGGGAATACTGGATTCAATTGGGCATTTGTTGCTTCCGGTTCAGACCCTAAGGGAATGGGTGTGGCTGAGGTAGGATTGCCACCGAGTAATTTGGATGTTTCCGACCGGAATGTCTTATTAAAAGACTACTCCATTAAGAATGTATTTACCAATGAGATTAATATAGTTTGGCCTGATATTGATGATGATCTTTTGGCAACTTACTTACAAAACACAGCTGGCCCAGGATATTTTAGTGAGAAGGAAGGGTTTATTTCTGGTGGGGTTTCTCCGGGTACAGAGTGGGATTCGTTTGCATCCCGCTTAGAGAACCTGAGTCCTTACAATCCGCAACAGACAAGCAACTTGATTGTGACGTTCAAATAAGTTGGTTGGATTGTCGTGTAGTAAAAACCCCGGTGAGAGCCGGGGTTTTTTTGTTTGATTATAAAAATGCTTGCGCTAAAATAATAAGAATCAAAATCGGAGATACGTAGCGAATAAACAGCGGCCAAATTTTCATAAAGAATGAGTTTGCCACTTCAGGATTGCCTTGTTTTATTTCTTCTATCAAAGTATTCCTATTCATTACCCATCCCACAAAAATACATATAAATAGTCCTAGCAAAGGTTGGATAAACTCAGTAGTTGCTTTTACTACAAAATCGAATAATAAATCAAAGTTGAGGGCAATTACCATACTTACTACCCAGAATATGACACCAATCAAAATGCTAGCCTTAGAGCGGCTCATCCCTCTGTTGTCAACCGCATAGGAAACAGGTACCTCCAACATAGAAATGGTGGAAGTAAGCGCAGCGATTACCATAAGGAAAAAGAATATTATTGATAGGCCAATACCAATAGGTCCCATGGTATCAAACAAAGTGGGTAAAACCTGAAAAATCAAGTTGGGCCCCGATATGAGGCTACCTGTTTCATCAAAAATTTGAGCTCCAGATGCAGACGCAGCATACATTGCTGGAATAATTAACAGACCTGCTAAAAAAGCGATACCTACGTCACTAAGTGTAACCAATCTTCCCAATCGAACCAGGTTTTCCTTTTTACTAGTATAGGAAGCCAGCACTAGCATACTCCCAACACCTAATGAAAGCGAAAAGAATGCCTGCCCCAGAGCGCTGGTAAACAATTGTGTGTGGAATACTTTAGTGAAATCTGGTAGTAAATATACTTTCAGCCCTTCCGTTGCTCCATCCAATGTAAGTACATAGATCGTTAGCAAGACAAGAATCAAAAGAAGTGTAGGCATTAGTCTGGTCGACCATTTCTCAATGCCATTCTTTACGCCTGCGGCTACTATTAGCACAGTGATGAAAAAGAAGATAGAGGCAAATAAGATATTACTTGATATTCCTTGTGAAATGACCCAAGCAGCAGCTTGATCAAGTCCAACTAATTTAAGTAACGGATTTAAAAAGTAGGCCATCATAGTACCTGCTATGATAGAGTAGAAACTTAAAATAAAACCAACAGTGGTGATTCCTAAAAAACCAATTGGGGCAAAACGTTTTCCTCCTTTGATACTTTGATAGGCCCCTACAGGATTTGATTGCGTATGTCTACCGATGGTAAACTCAGCGAGTAATATGGGGTATCCAACTACAAATGCAAGTAAGAGGTATAACAAGACAAAAGCAGCTCCTCCGTTTTGAGCAGTTTGTGTGGGGAAGCCCCAAATATTGCCCAAACCAATGGCAGAGCCTGCGGCCGCCATTATAAAACCGAAAGAAGATGAGAATTCACCACGAGAAGAACCACTCATAAGTTTTAATTAGTTAAAGTATGTAATACAAATGTTATTATTTATTCAATAATGCAATCCTAAAACTATTAAAATAATTGACTAATTACGAGGGGAGAATATTTGGCTAATACCTTTATATTGGGCCATAAACCTATTCTGATGATCAAATTAATAATTAAACTCTTTAAGCGATTTGCCTGGTTCAAGAGGTTGAATGCTAAAGTGACGTATGAGATACTGGCAAAAAAGATTCCGGCTGAAGAATGGCAATTCATGAACTACGGGTATGTGCCCAATGATAATGAGAAGCCTCTCAATATGACATTGCCCCCTGAAACGCAGCGTTATTCTTTGCAGATGTATCATTATCTGGCTTCTAAAAAAGAGATAGAGGATATGCATGTGCTGGAAGTGGGAAGTGGAAGAGGAGGAGGGGCTAAACATGTAGCGGGTGCTTTACATCCAAAATCATATGTGGGTTTAGATCTTGCTCAAAGTGCGGTAGACCTGGCCAACAAAATTCATAATCTGCCCAATCTCCAATTTATCCAGGGGAGTGCCGAATCCATTCCACTGAATGATAATACTATAGATGTATTGCTTAATGTAGAGTCCTGCCATGCATATGGCTCTGTAGATAAATTTCTTAGTGAAGTAAAGCGTGTTTTAAAGCCCGGTGGATATCTTTTGCTTGTTGATTTTCGAAGTGTGGAGAATATGGATTTGTTGAAAAAGCAATTGGCCAATTCTGGATTGAAAATGTTAGAAGAGGAAAACATAAGCCAGAACGTGGTGAACGCTATGGAGGCAGAGGATGATGTAAAGCAAGAACGTATTAAAAAACTAGTACCGGAGCGTTGGCAAAAACTTTTTGCAGAGTTTGCCGGTGTTGTGGGTTCAAAGTTGCACACGAATTTGATAAAAGGAGATCGACTTTACTATCGTTTCGTGTTACAAAAGGAAGTATAACCAATGTTATGCTTGATCAATAAGAGTGATGCCATCCTGAGAAATTGTTATTTTTCTCTGTTTGTATAAACTACCAATCGCTTTCTTGAATGCTTTTTTACTCATTCCCAAAGAAGAGTAAATTTCTTCAGGAGAGCTATTGTCTGTAATTGACAATAAACCTTTACTGCGTTCAAGTTTTGTAAGAATTAACTCACAGTTAGGGTCATTGAATTTTTCGTACCCAAGGGGTTGAAGTGAAATATCAATTTTATTATCATCCCGAATGTTTTTTACAAAACCTTTAAGCTTGTCCCCAAGTTTAAGTGTTTTGAAGACTTCATTATTGAAAACGAGCCCTTTGTGTTCTTTGTTTACAACTACTGAAAAACCAAGATCAGTTTTTTGCATGATAATGATATCCACTTCATCCCCTTCAGCAACACTTAGTGATTCGTTTTGAAGAAATTTGTCGAGCTTATTACTGGCATAAAGTCTGTCGGTTTTCTTATCTATGTTCATATAGACCAAGTACCATTTACCATCTTCCATTTTCTCCCGTTGCTCATTGAAGGGAACCATCAAGTCCTTTTCAAGACCCCAATCCAAAAAAGCCCCAACTGAAGAAACGGCTGTTACTTTTAATAAGGCATAATCGTTTAAAACAATTTTAGGAGTAAGACTAGTGGCTACTATTCTTTCTTCGTGGTCTTTGTAAACAAACACACGAAGTTTATCTCCTTGCTCTATATCATCGGGACAATATTTATTAGGTAGCAGTACGTCTTTACCTGTTTCATCACCTAGGTACAAGCCAACACTGGTGTGGCGCAAAATTTTTAACTCATTGTATTTTCCAATCTCAATCACGAATGAACGTTTACAGGTGTTTTCAGATACTTGATCTGAAAGTACGATTAATTAAGAGCTGGGTTAGTATCTTTCAACGGTAGAAATTGTAATAACCCAAATTTTGTTACGATGCCAAAGACTAGTTACACTAGAACCTCAAATGCTTCTGATGAGGAGCGCTTTAGGTATTCGTCAAAGTCAAAAGGGACATCGCCTCCGTTTAACAAACAGCCGTCAGGAATAATCGGATAAATTTCAGCATAGGTCTTAACCAAATTCATAAATACTCTTCGATAGATATGTGTGCGGTTAATTTTAGTTGAGTCATTTAATCCAGATGCACCCATCAATTCCACAAAACTCTCTACAGTGTTCTTATGAAAATTGGCGACTCGCTGATATTTACTTTCAACTACCAGACCCTTAGCAAGGGCCTGATTTTGTGTGGCAACACCTGTAGGGCAATCATTAGCATTGCATCTCAATGCCTGAATGCAACCTACCGCCATCATCATGGCGCGTGCACTGTAGCACAAATTTGCCCCTAGAGCCATAGCCCGCATCATATGGAATCCACTTAAAATTTTTCCAGCAACAATTACTTGCATTTGATTACGAATTCCAAACCCTCTGAGTGAGTTATCGGTAAAAGCCAATGCATCCAGTAGGGGCATTCCAACAAAATTTGAAAACTCAGGAGGTGCAGCTCCGGTACCACCTTCACCACCATCGATGGTTATAAAATCGGGATACTTGTCAAGCTTTACCATCGCCTTGCAGATAGATAGAAATTCACTTTTTCTACCAATGCAAAGTTTGAAACCAACAGGCTTTCCTCCGGACAGGTTACGTAGTTTTTCTACAAATAAGATTAACTCTTCTGGCGTGCTAAATGCACTGTGATAAGGTGGTGAAAAAACTGTGGTGCCTGCTTCTACTCCTCTTATGGCTGCAATCTCAGGTGTATTTTTCTTTCCGGGTAAAATTCCTCCATGGCCAGGTTTGGCTCCCTGAGAAAGTTTTAATTCAATCATTTTTACATTAGGCAATGTTGCATTCTTAGCAAATGCATCAGGACTGAAGTTTCCTTCTTTATCACGGGCACCAAAATATCCAGTGCCTACTTGCCAAATCAAATCCCCTCCATGTTTTAAATGATGGTTGCTAATTCCACCCTCACCTGTATTGTGTGCAAATCCTCCTACTTGTGCTCCCCAGTTAAGCGCCTCTACTGCGTTTCCGCTCAAAGAGCCAAAGCTCATGGCAGAGATGTTGAGTACACTAGCATTATAAGGTTGTTTGCATCGGCCATCCCCTACCAACAAGCGTGGGCTGTGGTTCATGGTATGAAAATCTTTTGGTGTTATAGAATGGGTTATCCATTCATACCCTTCGGCATAAGTATTAAGTTGAGTTCCAAACGGGGTTGTGTCAATTTGTTTTTTTGCGCGCTGATAAATTACAGACCTGTCGTTACGATTGATGGGAGCTCCATCTGTATCAGATTCAATAAAATACTGCTGTATTTCAGGCCGGATCATTTCAAAGAAATACCGCAGCCTTCCAATCACCGGAAAATTTCTCTTGACAGATTGTTTCTTCTGGAAGATGTCCTGAATACCCATAACAATTAATGGGCCGACAATAACAAAAAGAAGCAATGCGTCAATCCAATAATAAGCCCAGAAAATAATAGTGGCAGATATCAGTACAGAACTGATCCAAAAAACTCTTCTAACGTTCATAGGTTTAAATGCTTAGACAGGTATAGACAAATATAACAATTCTGATATTTGCCGAAAGGTATTGGATGGAATGTAATTAGGCCACTTTCATCTCCACAATACCCCGGTTCTTATGAATCTTTAGGTCGAAAAACTGGGTGATAAACGAATTCATTCTGTTTTCGGCAAGGTGGGCTTTTCGATTGAGCGGAAGGAATACAGTAAGATCCATTACAGCCATCAGAAATTGATGCTGCTCACAAAAATCAGTTGTCCATTTTTCAAAGGAGGACGACCACTCGTCCCCATACTGTTCGATGTGATCTGTTCCATCCCAAAGGAACTCCAGCTGATTGTCACCATACTTGTAGCGGTAAACGGCAGCCATGTTTTGATAAAAAGGGTAAAGGAGCTTAATATTTTTGGGTTTATAGGTGACAACTTTTGTAGAAAGCTCATCCATAATAAGAAGCGGATTGTGCCGAAGCATATAAACCTCTTTTACCCGTTCTATTAGAGAAAGGAGTAGGTGGTCTTGCAATGAAAGCTGAGCTTCTTCGAGGAGGTAGTTCTTGTCCAGAGGAAAAAATTTGCGGATCACGCTGGAACGATAGTTTCACAAAAATAAGAAAATCTTTGAAAATCAGCGTGTTGCTAGTTGAAAATGGTGTCGGGAGCCCTTACAAGGGTGGTGGGGTACTTGATTCGCAGACTTGCTGAAATATTAATGCGGTAGTGGTTGACATTCTCTACCGTGGTCGGAAAGAAATATCCTCTCACTTCAACAGTGTTAAAGATTAAATTTTCATTACGAGTTCGTAAACCTAGCGAGTATCCTTGAAAAAATTTTCCATTTAGTATTGACTCATCTCTTTGTGCTAGAAAGGCAAAATCAAATTGCGGAACGATGGCAAAATTAAACCCGAGAAGTTTCCAGTTGGTGAAAACCAAGGCTTGAACACGTGTTCTCAACCGAGAGTCGCCAGCCAGACTATCGGCACGAAATCCTTGAATTCCATTTCCATTGTTAATATCCAATGGATTCTTTAAGGTCCTTCTATAAAATTTACTTAATCCAACCTCTACAGAATGCCTGACTTTGTAAGAAGGGAAATCATATAGCTTGCTAAAATAGGAAGTAGTTAATTTTACGCTCATGTCCTCAGCGTCTTTGTTTCTAAAATACCCACCAAGTTGTGCGTCCAAAGAAATAATATTGCCATTGCTTGTGAATGATTTTTGGATTTCGCTACCAATGTATGGACGCCTTAACCCGGATTGTTTTTCCCATCCAGAAGTCAAAGAAACGGAGTATCCATAAGGAACATCCTCAGTTCTACCAAAGCCAAATATATATTTGGTCTTATAAAAATCTTGGCGAAATAAAGTGAATTGAACCAAAGCCAATACCCTGTTGGAATACAGGAGATTATCTTTTGAACTTAACTCAATATTTGGACTTGAAATAAAGTGCTGATCGAGCACCCTTGCTGATAGAAACTTTCTATTCCTGTTTTCTTTTTTTCCCTTTGCAGATTCGCCAAAGGTAAGCCCACCCCAATAATCCTGAATACTATACGCATACCTGGCAAACAGCGAGTCTGGCTTAACAAATACATTATTTGACCAATTCCGGCTCCATTCTGCGCCTCCAGCCCATCTTGCATAGGGCATAAATAGTGGGCGGTCTAACCGTAGGTAAGCTGCAGTTTCATTTTCGTTACCCAGGCTCCTTGCATTGTTGATGTTTGTGTAACCCACTGTTCCATCAATGAAGCTTCCTAGTATAGAGTTTTGACGTATAGCATATTCCGATCCAAATTCTGGTCTTCTGTCAGAGTCGTAAAGTCCGGTATAGGCAAACCTTAAACCTGTTCCAAGAAAATTGGCTTCCTGAAGTAGCCAATTGGCTGCGGTTGTGCTGCTTGGATCCAAAGAGGCGCCAAGACTGAATACATCGCGCGTCATGACCAATAAATCCACTGAATCAGAATCTTCATCCCATTGCACTACATAAATACGTAAGTCTTTGATAAAGTTTAGATCTCTCAAGTATCGTTCATTATCTGCCAGGCGATAGGCGTTAAGTGATTGCCCCTCTTTAATAAAGAGATTGTTTCTAATTGTTTTTTCCTTTGTGTCTGTATGAAGTGATTCACCAATTTGAATGAGTTTGTTTCGCACTACTTTAGTAGTGTCCTGAATGATCTTATAAAAATGTACTGGCTGAACAGTAATGTGCCTGATAATCTTTCCTTCGTAGGGAAGGAATGAAGTTTCACTTTTAAAGTTAAAAACGGTATCTGCCTCAGGCTTTCTAACAATTGAATTGATGGCCTTTTCTTTTAGATCAGCACTTTTGATTTTATTCAATACACCGTTACCAGTGGAATCTTTTTTCTGGGCGTAGGTAGTCGTAGAAATAGCCAGAAAACAAATGCACAGAGCAAAGAATAACCTCATTCACCTAAATTAAAAACCCCTTGTTGTAACGAACAACAAGGGGTAAAATTACAAAGTGTTATTGTTAACAGGTAGTTATCTGCTCATTGATCCACTAAGCATTGGGCCATAGAAAATTGCATTCATAAGTAACTTGTTGGGGCCATACCAGAAAGCGCGGAATGCAAGATTTTCAGTAAATCCGATTACTTTCCCTCGGCCTAACGAGGCAACACCTATTGCGCTAGCATTTTTCATCTTCTCATAATTGTCATCGGAGATATATCCACTCATGAGTGGATTGTTTCCATAGGTCATCGGGTTAGCATATGCATTGTTTGCTTTCTCCATGTAGTAATTGTTGGATTTAAACATTGGCATTTTTGTGTTATAGTATCCGTACAGAAGCGGATTGCTTAAGTCTACATTCGCTTCGAAGATTACCCCACTCGTTACTTGCGCACCTCTGTCTTCGTCTATAAACTCATAAGGGCGTGGTGTTATCAGATTCTTTTTCTCCGGATCTTTTTTCATTTCAAACTTTGCAAAACCTGCAGTGTTAAACCAGTTCACAGCATCTTCGAAGCCAATTAGCGTGCCTCCATTTTGAACCCATGTTTTTAACTTTTCTTTACCGCTTTCACTAATGCCATTGTATCGCCCAGGAGGAATAAGGATGGTTGTATATCTATCAATACGTGCATAATTGAAGACGGGTATGGGCATCATGGTAACTGGAATATCATAACGCTGATCGAGTAAATGCCATAGTTCTCCGGCATCGGTAGGCGAAATGCCAACGTCCATCAACACGGCTATGGAGGGTTTGTTAACCACATCAAAAGTTCTGCTGCCAAGGCTTACTCCCTTGTAGTCTAATCCGGTATCAAAGCCATATACATCGATGCCATCTTGAGCAGAAATCTCACGCATATAGACAGCAATTTGATCGGGTGCGAGATTTTGACCCTCCAGAGGAATCATTATTGAGCCCCGAGCGAATTGTTTGCCAGATGGATGATGAAAAATCTCGTGAGCTACTTTTATTCTGATGCCATGACTGGTTAATCTGTAAATAGCTCTTGGGGAATAGTAGCCAAAGGGTTCGAAGGCATAAGCGAAGGAGGCTTTGTCATTATTTACTTCGCCAGAGGGTAACTTTGGTGCAGTTAGCTTTTCTCCAAGTGCCGGAACTGATTTTAACTCATCGTATTCAAGATTGAATGCAAGAGGTAGCGTCCAACTCGAAATATCATAAAACAAACTATCCTCAAACGTGGTAAGCTTTTCAAACATGGATTTGATCAATCGATATTGTGGCTGATTGAGGGGAATTATATAACTCGATCCTGCTTCATAGCTACGTCCATTTAAAGTTTGAGTGGTGGTGGTAGGATAGATGTTGATTTCTTGTCTTGCTGCCATCTCTGCAAGATGAAATGCGCGCACTTTGTCTTTATTTGATCCGAACACAATTGCCTTTACTGGGTCCTTTGAAGCCTCACTTATTGCATCCTTATAAAATCCGCGTTGATAATCAAGTAACTCTTCTCGCATTGTATTCACCCCCTCCAATGAACTGAGCATGGTGGTGAAATGATTGCGAATAGTAAATGGAAATCGAAGTAAACCGTTATCACTCTCCTGTGCATGACCTCGTGAGCTGGCCTGCTCAAATAAAATTCCTATGCATCCCTGCACGTCTGGGAACGTAGAGCCTTTTCCGTAGTAAAAATCATCATACCCTTCTTGGGTAAAATACAAGGAACCAATTTTATCTAAGGCTTTTGCATGAAACTCGCCTAGCTTTTTAGTTAACTCCTGATTCTTTTTGGGTGTTCTTGGGTGAACACGGGTGGGCTCACCAGGCATGAAGAAGAAGGTAGCATCTGTACCTTGCTCATGGTGATCCGTAAGTATATTGGGTTTCCACCGATGAAATTGTTTAATACGTGCTCGTGATTCTGGATGCTGACCGGGGAGCCAGTCGCGATTTAAATCAAACCAATAATGATTTGTTCTTCCTCCAGGCCAAGCTTCATTGTGCTCCATATCGTAGCCATCAGGAGAAATCAGCTTACTCTTATGCGAATTGGCCCACGTAGAAAATCTTTGAAGGCCATCAGGATTGAAACTAGGGTCAAATAGTACAACAGTGTTCTCAAGGTATTTTTCTATCTCCGGTCCCTGAGCTGCTGCAAGATGATATGCCATCACCAATCCAGCATTAGCTCCGCTTGGTTCGTTACCATGTATGCTACAGCCCAGATAAAAAACTACAGGCATTTTGGTAACATCAAGTCCAGCAGACTTTGCGGGATCACTCAATTGAACGTGCTGTTGCCTGATGGCTTCTATGTTTTGATGATTTTTTGGTGATGTAATTGTCAAAAGAAGAAGAGGGCGTGCTTCATAGGTGTGTCCAGTAACTTCAAGAGAAACCCTATCGGATGCATTGGCAAGGGCTTGCATATAACTGACAAGTTTGTCATGGGTGATGTGCCATTCTCCCACCTCATGTCCCACAATAGATTTTGGAGTAGGGATAGCAGGGTTATATGAAACACCTTCAGGTAAGTAGTAATTTAGGTCGACTTGTGCAAAGGATGATATCCCGACAAGCAGGGTTGATAAAAAGATTATTATTTTCAGCTTCATGGCGATAATGGTAAAATGTGGTTCTAGCTGCAATATATAATTGTTGCGATTGACTTAGGCAAGCCCTTATGCTTCTTTGATAAGAAAGAGTCTTTCTATTTTCAGTCAAATATGTGTATTTTCAATACATGGCTTCAGTCCTTTCTTTCAGAAATTACCTCTGTGCCCTTTTCCTCCTGATTATTTCTTGTGACCAACCTCTTGTAAAGGAAGAAAAGGTGGCAGGCCCTGAAGTTTATTTAGACCTCAAAGAGATTAAGAAAAGAGGTTATTTAAATGCGCTGGTCGATAATAACTCAATTAGCTATTTCTATTACAAGGGCGGAGCAATGGGCTATGAATACGAATTGCTTCAGCGGTTGACTAAGCACCTTGGGGTAGAGTTGAGGATTAAGGTAGTAACAAGTATTGATGTGGCCATTGAAAGGCTTAATAAGGGGGATGGAGATGTGATTGCTTTTCCATTTACAGTAACAACTGAAAGAAAGAAAATTCTTCAATTCACTAAGACTCATTTTAATACGAGTCAGGTACTGGTGCAGCGAAAGCCGGAAAATTGGGCTGATAACCCACATCTTGCTGAAAAAAAGATGGTGCGTAATCCGGCTGATTTGATTGGAAAAAAGGTCTATGTAAAGTATGGGTCTGCTTTTAAAGATCGACTGGAAAACCTTTCACAGGAATTAGGCGGTGAAATAATTATTGAAGAAGACAGTGCCACAGAAGAAACGGAATCGCTAATCAGAAAAGTGGCGGAAGGTGAGATTGAATTTACGGTAACAGATCAGATGATAGCCATGGTAAATGCGGCCTACTATCCAAATATTGATATCGTAACGATGGTAAGTCTTCCGCAACGCATTGCTTGGGCGGTAAGAAAAAATTCTCCCGACCTTTTAGCTTCAATTGATAATTGGCTAGATGATGTAAAGAGAGACGGAACGTTTAATGTTATTTATAATAGATATTTTAATAGCCCTAGAACCTCAGCAATGCGGAGAAAGAGCGATTATTCTTCATTGGGTGGAAATAAGATTTCGGCATACGATGATTTGATCAAGAAGAAAGCAAAAGAGTTAGATTGGGATTGGAGATTGTTGGCTTCGGTGATTTATCAAGAGTCCACTTTCTTAGCGACAGCGGAATCATGGGCGGGAGCTAAAGGGTTAATGCAATTGATGCCTTCAACTGGAAAATACTACGGAGCCAAAGACCTTCTTAATCCAACACAAAACATTAATGCAGGAGTCAATTTTTTAAAATTTCTGGACCGGCAGTGGGGAATTACAATAGAAGACAAGGATGAGCGAATAAAATTTATGTTGGCATCTTACAATGTGGGCTTTTCACATGTTTTAGATGCAAGAAACTTGGTAAGAAAATATGATGGAAATCCAATTCAGTGGGAGGGTGAAGTGGAATCTTTTTTATTAAAAAAATCGGACCCAAAGTTTTATAGAGACCCTGTCGTGAAATCAGGCTACTGCAGGTGTGAAGAACCTGTAAAGTATGTAAAGGAAGTGCTTAATCGATTTGAAGAATACAAATTGTATATTGACTAGCCACGCAATGCTGAAAGCCTGTCGACAATTGATTTGAAATCTAACTGCTCCCAATTGGTTTTTATGTTGGGATCTTTCATTACCTCGGTCATTATCTGATGTTGAAGTTTTCCGTTGGCTTGTGCCTCAGAATATCGCATGGTTTCTTCAAAAGTCACCATGGAGTATAGCGGAATCCACTGGTCTGGGAAATGTTCGTGTAGCTTGGCCTCAATCTTTTTCCTGAGAAGAAAATCTTCATCACCCACAAGATCACGCATCTCCACAAAATTATCCAGGGCTAATTGTGCAATGGCATCATTGTCGGGTTTGCGTACTTCTTGAAATTCTGAAAGCGTAGCTGCCCAATCATCCTGGTGTTTGTCGAGTAGCTCGTTGAACACAAAACAATCTTCAAAGCCGGCATTCATGCCTTGACCATAAAAGGGGACAACGCCATGTGCTGCATCACCAATAAGCAATGTGTTATTATTTACCCAGGGGTAGCACCGAACAGTAACGAGAGAAGAAGTAGCGTTGTCTCTAAAGTCTTCATGCAGTGTGTTCATCAATGGAATGGTGTCTGGAAAATAAGACTGAAAGAAGTTGGCAATACTTTCGCGACTTTTCAGGTTTTTGAAAGATTGATCTCCTTCAAATGGGAGAAAGAGTGTACATGTAAAAGTTGCATCAGGGTTAGGTAAAGCAATCAGCATGAAACTCTCTCTGGGCCAAATGTGAAGGGCATTTTTCTGTAGCAAAAAGGACCTTGAATCAGAGGAAGGTATGCGCAATTCTTTGTAGCCGTGTTCTAGCGAGTCAATGGTGCTTTTTGTTAGCCCTTTCTTTTCCATGGCTTCTCGCACAGCAGAAAATGCACCATCTGCTCCAATGATCATGTCAAACTTGCGGGTCATGTGCGATCCGTAAGTTTGAAATTTTATTTCCGTCTTATCGAAGTCTATATCTTCACATTTGTACTCATAGAAAAAATGAACGCCTTGCTTTTCGGCTTCATCCATCAACATCATATTCAATCCACTCCTCGAAACAGAATTTATGAATTGCCCATCTTTTCCATACGATTGAAAAGACAGGTCGCCCTTTACACTGTGCATCATCCGGCCATGCATAGGAATAGCCACTTTTTTCATTGGCTCTGCCAATCCAATGTATTCTAGTGCTCGAATGCCTCTATTGCTCAATGCTAAATTGATAGATCGCCCACCATCCAATACATGTTCTCGCATGTTGGCTCTTCTTTCAAATACTGTCACTTTGTATCCACGCTTCACCAAATAGATGGAGAGAAGCGACCCTACAAGTCCGGCACCTACAATGGCAATATGTTTATTCTCTGTTTGCATTAATTCTTAGTAATCAATAATAGAAGAATTTCACCAGATAAAATATGATAATGATCAGATTAGAGAAGCAAGTGCGCTGGCAAATTTAAACACATCTTCAAACGAGTTGTACATTGGCACAGGAGCAGCTCTAATCACATCAGGCTCTCTCCAATCTGTAAATATTCCTTTTTTCACTAAAGCGTTAAATGTCTTTTTTCCATTCTTTTTCATCAGAATAGACAATTGACAACCTCTGTCATTTGAACTAGGGGGAGTAATTATTTCAAATTTTTTTCCTGTTGAATCAATTTCATTGAGAAGGAAATGAAGATAGTCAGTGAGAAGGATGCTTTTCTTTCTGAGTTGAATCATACCAACCTCATCAAAAAGTTGTAATGATGCCAAATGAGCAGCGCCTGCGAGAACAGGAACGTTAGAAAGTTGCCATCCATCTGCTCCTTCCATGGGTATGAAGCCCTTCTTCATTTGAAATCTCACATTTTCTTTGTGCCCCCACCACCCTGCAAATCGCGGGATATTGGGTTTATGCTTCTCATGGACAAATACTCCTGCAATTCCACCAGGTCCCGAGTTGAGGTATTTGTAACTACACCAAACTGCAAAATCAACATTGTGCTTGTGCAGTTGTAGCGGAACGTTTCCTGCTGCATGAGCAAGGTCAAAACCAACTATGGCGCCAGATTGATGTCCGGCTTCAGTAATTTTTTTTAAATCAAAGAATTGACCTGTGTAATATTGAACGCCCGAAAGTAAAACCAGAGCAAGCTGATCACTATGGTCGTTAATCGATTGAAGAATGTCTTCAGTTCTTAATGTATGTTCTCCAGGCCTTGCTTTTAGTTCAACCAGAGCTACATCAGGATTAAGTTGATGGAACTTGAGCTGAGACTCTACTGCGTATTGATCAGAAGAAAATGCACCTGCCTCTATTATTATTTTAAATCTTGCCTTCGTTGGGCGATAAAAAGAAACCATCATCAGGTGAAGGTTCACGGTAAGCTGATTCATGGCTACTACTTCAGCAGGTTTAGCGCCAACAATTTTCGCCAATGCTTTTTTACTAAACTTATGATAATGCATCCAAGGCCGTCTTCCATCGAAGTGACCTTCTACGGCTAATGTTCCCCAGTCCTCTAATTCTTCGTTTACATATTTTTTTGTTTCCTTCGGTTGAAGGCCCAAAGAATTCCCAACAAAGTAGATTGATGGCTTGCCGTTGTGTTTCGGAATGAGAAATTTTTTTCCGTATGACGATAGGGGATCGTTGCGATCCATTTTTTTTGCGAAAGCAATAGTGTTCTCAAAAGTCATTCCTTACACACAATTTAAAAATAGCAACTCATTGACATGATGCAATTGTCAACAGTAGATTTGGGTTATTGTTTAAACAAACCTGGGGTCTGTTTCCATTACGGTACCACATTTAGAGCAAGTTCTTGATTCTTCAGAACCATAAAACTCCTTAAAGCGCGGCAAAAAATCTTTTTCAATGTTGGTCAAGTGAAATTTGAATTCTTTCAATTGATTGTTGCAGCTTTCGCAAAACCACATCAGGCCATCATTTTCATTTTCCGTTCTCTTGCATTCAATAACTAATCCAACAGAATTGGCAGGCCTAACTGGCTGGTGAGGGACTCTGGCTGGCAAAAGAAACATTTCCCCTTCTTTTATCGGTACTTCTACAGCTTTGCCATCTTCTTGAATGGTCACCATAATGTCACCTTCCAATTGATAGAACAACTCCTCTGTTTCGTTGTAGTGGTAGTCTTTTCTGGCATTTGGGCCTCCTACGATCATTACAATGTAGTCGCCTGCGTCTGCATACAGGTTCTTATTTCCTACAGGCGGTTTAAGAAGGTCTCTGTTGTCATTGATCCATTTCTTAAGATTAAACGGTTTGCGAATAGCCATGGCTTCAATTAATTATTGCTTAGTAAAACTAACAACTTTTTGAGTCTTATATTTACAAAAACAAGACAATCAGCAGGATGGATTTGAATTTAAGCGGTAAAAGAGCAGTGGTATGTGGAGCAACTCAGGGCATTGGTAAAGCAGCCGCTGAAGAACTGGCCAAATTGGGTGCAAACATTACGCTTGTAGCCAGAGATGAAAGCAAATTAAAAGCAGTCGTGGGAGAACTACCCAAAACAGGTAATCAGAAACACGACTATCTCGTGGTAGATTTTAACATGCCTGAAGATGTAAAATTGACAGCTGATATTTATTCACAAAACAACCCTGTGCATATTTTGGTAAACAACACGGGTGGCCCTCCCGCTGGCCCAGCGATTGACGCCAGAACTTTTGAATTTGTTAATGCATTTCAGGCACACCTGATTTGCAATCATTATCTCGTGCAGGCATTCGCTCCTTCAATGAAAAAAGCCAAATACGGCCGCATCATTAATATAATTTCTACTTCGGTAAAGGCTCCAATAAAAGGTTTGGGTGTATCCAACACTATCCGGGGTGCGGTAGCCAATTGGGCAAAAACACTTTCATTCGAATTGGCGCAATTTGGCATTACGGTAAATAATGTTTTGCCGGGAGCAACTATGACGGGGCGATTGGAATCCATCATCAAAGGAAAATCAAAAGCTGCAGGTAAGTCGGCCGATGAAGTAACGAAAGAGATGATGGACGAAATTCCTGCAGGTAGAATAGGTGAGCCTCATGAAGTAGGAGCTGCTGTTGCCTTTTTGGCTACGCCTGCGGCCGCTTATATCAATGGAATCAACGTGCCAGTGGACGGAGGCAGAACAGGAAATTTGTAGAACAATGGAAAGGATTCTCAATTATATTAATGGTGAATTGGTTTCACCAGCCTCTGATAAGTGGTTGGATAATTACAACCCTGCCATAGGGAAGGTGTATAGTCAAATTCCAGATTCGGATGAAAGAGATGTTGAGAAAGCGGTGGTTGCTGCAAAACATGCTTTCCCTTCCTGGTCCGAGTTGCCAACTTCTGAACGTTCGAATATTCTTCTAAAAATTGCTGAAGGAATTGATCGTGAGTTCGAGTCACTTGCGAAGGCGGAAAGTGATGACAATGGAAAGCCTGTAAAATTGGCAAAGGCCGTTGACATCCCCAGAGCTTCAGCCAATATGCGTTTTTTCGCAACTGCAATTTTGCACTTTGAATCGCAGTCGCATCAAACAGATCAACAAGCTATCAACTATACCACTCGCACTCCGCTTGGTGTGGTGGGATGTATTTCTCCATGGAATTTGCCACTGTATCTTTTTACGTGGAAAATTGCTCCAGCACTCGCTGCGGGTTGTACAGTTGTGGCCAAGCCATCCGAGCTTACTCCCATGACGGCCTATCTGTTTTCTAAGATTTGTAAAGAGGCTGGATTGCCTAAGGGAGTTTTGAATATTGTTCATGGATTGGGGGGAAAGGTAGGTCAGGCTATAATTGAGCATCGTGATGTGATTGCTATTTCTTTTACAGGAGGAACAACAACAGGGAAAACAATTGCCGCCACTGCTGCTCCTATGTTTAAAAAACTTTCTCTTGAGTTAGGCGGTAAAAACCCAAATATAGTTTTTGCGGATTGTGACTTTGATGAGGCGCTAAGTACTTCTATTCACTCTTCCTTTTCTAATCAGGGAGAAATCTGTTTGTGCGGATCAAGGATATTGGTAGAACGATCCATTTATGATCGCTTTGTTGAAGAGTTTATAAAGCGTACAAAAAAACTTGCGGTAGGTGATCCGGCAGAAGAGGAAACAAGAGTAGGGGCATTGGTATCAGAAGGGCACATGAATAAAATCCTTTCTTACATTGAATTGGCAAAAGAAGAAGGAGGGAAAGTAGTGACTGGTGGTGAAAGGGTAATTGTGAAAGGCCGATGTGAGAATGGATATTTTGTAGCACCCACTATTATTCTTGGTTTGGATCAGCAATGTAGAACAAACCAGGAGGAAATATTTGGGCCAGTAGTTACCATCATGCCATTTGATCAGGAGGAAGAAGTCATTGAATTCGCCAATAGCACAGCCTATGGTTTGTCGGCTACTATTTGGACTGAAAATTTAAAGAGAGCGCATCGCGTGGCACATCAATTGAAGAGCGGAATTGTTTGGGTGAACTGCTGGCTACTTCGTGATTTGCGTACGCCTTTCGGAGGTATGAAGCAATCCGGTGTAGGCCGTGAGGGCGGATGGGAAGCATTACGTTTCTTCACAGAGCAGAAAAACATCTGCATAAAACTCTAGGCCTGCGGCCATGGATTTTTTCAACATCGAATCTATTTTTTTTGAAATCTGGGGTTACTCTATGAGTTACCTTGAGTTTTTTGGCACAGTCACGGGAGGTATAGCGGTCTGGTTGGCGGCCCGTGCTAATATTTGGAGTTGGCCCATCGGACTCATCAACGTTACGCTTTTCTTTTTTCTGTTCTTTCAAGTACAACTGTATCCGGATATGTTCCTGCAGGTGTTTTTCTTTATCACTAATCTAATGGGTTGGTGGAGATGGACGCATCCTAAACCTGATGAGGAGGATAAGAAGCATGAGCTGCGCATTAGTTTTATGCCTATCAGACAATTGATTGTATTTTCTTTAATGGGTGTTTTGGGGACCCTTCTTATGGGTGCATTTGCGAGCAATCTTCACGATTGGTTTCCTGTTGTCTTTAATCAACCCAGTGCATTTCCTTATCTCGATTCGTTTGTAACAGTAATGAGCATTGTGGCTACTTATTTAATGATTCAGAAGAAAGTTGAATGTTGGATGATTTGGATCGTGGTTGATGTGGTAGCTACAGGATTATACTTTGCTAAGGGAATTAAATTTGTGGGAATAGAATACTTACTGTTTTGTTTTATTGCTGCTTTTGGTTTGTGGAAGTGGATGAAAGAGTATAGAACTTATTCACAGTCCACTTGAAACGGGGTCTAGTTATTGGAAAGTTTATGCCTGTCCATAATGGACATCTGGCATTGATTGATTTTGCCAAAAAGCATTGTGATGAACTAATAGTGTCCATGAGTTTCACTTCAGGTGATCCTATAGATGCTGATCTTCGTTTAGGCTGGCTTCAATCCATTTTCAAAAACTATGATGAAATTAAAATTGAAAAAATAGTTGATGATTTTGATGATGAATCAAAGCCATTAGCACAACGAACAAAATTATGGGCTCAGTTTATTCAAAAGAGATACCCTCTAATTGATCTTGTAATAAGTTCAGAAGAGTATGGTGACCCTTTTGCAAAGAATTTGGGAGCTGATCATTTGCTCTTTGATGCAATCCGAAGTAAAGAGCCCATATCAGCCACAAAAATTCGAACACAGCCGATGAAAAACTGGGACTTTATTCCAGAGGTGGTGAAGCCCTATTTTGTTAAGAAGGTCTGTTTCTATGGATCTGAAAGTACGGGCAAGAGTACGATGGCTAAGAAAATGGCTCAGCACTACAATACTGAGTTTGTTCCAGAAGTAGCAAGAGAAATAATTACATCCAATGATTTTACATTGGAGGATGTCATCACAATAGGGAAGGAGCAAGTGGAGCGAGTTGTTGAAAAAAGTAAATTGGCTAACAAGATTTTGTTTTGCGATACAGATACGATCACTACACAGATTTATTCTGAACAATACCTTCAGAAGGTGCCTGAAATATTATACCAGCTCGAAAGGGAGGTGAAGTATGATATATATTTTTTATTTGAACCTGATGTGCCCTGGGTTTCAGATGGCCTTCGTGATCTTGGGTATAGACGAGAAGAGATGGCTATGAAATTCAAAACAGCACTAGAAAAACGAAATATACCTTATGTGCCTGTTCGAGGCACATGGGAAGAGCGATTCAAAATAATTAGAACTGAAATTGATATGCTAATAAGTAACCAGTAATCAGAGGTCAAGTTAATAGCCAACTGATTACTGATTACTGATTTTTTATTTCTTAGGAAACTTGGCGTTGGCCATTACTTCTTCAATTTGTGCTGTATGCCTTTTGGTGTGACCCGACATAAAAATAATAGCTTGGTATGCATCCATTTTACCAAAGGGCATATCATTAAAGTATGAACGCAGATCAGCACTAGTACTTTGAACGTATTTGATGTGTTCGTCACGCTTGGTTCCAAACTCTTTCATTGCATCTTTTGTAGAAGCGTAGGCGCCCGTGGGCTTAAACATTTCCTGAGTTTTGATTTTTTGCTCACGACTCGTAATCATTCCTACTAACGCTTCATCTGTCATACCATTTTCGGCTTTAGTTGGTTCTCCTTTTTGAGGTCCTTCGACCATACCCCAAATCATATTTTCAGATTTAGTGATATGCTCAACACATTCAGCAATTGACCAACTTTCTTCGGTTGCCTTAAAGTTCAATTGCGCATCAGAAAGGCCTTTAACTTTTCCGAGAAGATCCTTTTTTGTCTCCTTCAGGTGCTTGACGGCAAATTCACGTTCTGAGTCTGTCAACCCAGCATAGTTAAAGCTCATCAATACAATAGCAGGGACAAGTAGCAGTAATTTTACTGTTTTCATGGTTTTTTGGTTTGAGTTTGTTTAATAAAGACGATCAGCCCACCCTATTCAGGACAAAAAATGACATTTTTATCATGAATAGTGGGGAGAAAGTCAACAGTAAAGAGACTAAAAGAATTTCAGTTTACCCCATTTTTTTATCAGGATGATGCTGCCTGTAAGTGCAATTGTTCCTGCTATCAAAGCTGGAATCAGGTTGTCATAAAGCCAGAATCCGATACAAAAAAGGGCTCCATAAACAGTGAAAGTGCCTGTGACCATTAAAAAAATTTCAAACGGAAGCTGCCCTTTCTCTTCGGAAAGAGTGGGGTTATTATTAAGCACAGGCTTCCACCCAATACTGGATGGTCTTACTTTTTCATAAAATCGTACCAAAACTTCATTGTTTTCTGGTTGAGTTAATAATGTAACCAACAGCCAACTGGTGGTAGTGACTATAACTCCAAATAGTAATTTCCAATGGCCTTCTATAGGATCGAACAAGAGATTGTGAAATACTTCAAAATAGATAGCAACAAAGAAGGAGACAGTCATTCCAGTGATTTCCGTATAGGTGTTAATGCGCCACCAAAACCATCTTAGAATAAATATTAGCCCGGTGCCTGCGCCTATCTGCATTAAAATATTAAATGCTTGTAGCGCATTGCTCAACATCAGCGCGAGCATGGCAGAGAAAATGGCTAACACTACAGTAGAAAGTCTTCCTACGCGCACCAGTTCTTTTTCTGATGCTTCGGGTTTTACAAAACGTCTGTAAAAATCATTGACCACATAGGATGAGCCCCAGTTGAGGTGAGTAGAGATGGTAGACATGTATGCCGCCACCAATGAAGCAATGAGAACACCCATCAAACCTGCTGGTAAAAAAGTAAGCATAGCAGGGTAGGCGAGGTCGTCATTAATTTTATCTGCCGGGATATGTGGAAATGCTTTTTGTAATGAAGCAAGATCCGGAAACACAACTAAGGAAGCCAATGCGATTAAAATCCATGGCCATGGGCGCAAGGCGTAATGCGTTATGTTGTAAACGAGAGAAGCTGTCAGTGCATTTTTTTCATCTTTTGCTGAGAGCATTCGTTGTGCAATGTATCCGCCACCACCTGGTTCCGAGCCTGGATACCATACACTCCACCATTGAATGGCCAGCGGCAGAATAAGCAAAGGAATTAAAGTAGATGAATCAGAAAAGTCGGGTAAAAAAGAAAGTCTTGAAGCAACTTCTGTTTGACTGAACAGATTATCTAATCCTCCGACCATTGGATGGTTGATAAGAAAAATAGTGGCAGCTACAGATCCAATCATGGCGATAATAAACTGGAAAAAATCTGTGATCAATACACTTCGCAGTCCCCCCAAAGAACTATAAGCAACAGTTACAATGGTGGCAATCGATAATGTTTCTACCGGTGTAAGACCCATCATTACTCCTCCAATTTTTATGGCAGCAAGTGACACTGAGGCCATGATAACAATATTGAAGAATACACCTAAATACAGTGCGCGAAATCCTCTTAAGAAGGCTGCTGATTTTCCGCCATAACGCAATTCATAGAATTCCAGGTCAGTGACCACGCCTGACCTTCTCCATAATTTTGCATACGTGAAAACAGTAAGCATACCGGTTAGAAGAAATGCCCACCATACCCAGTTACCAGATACTCCGTTTTTTCTCACGATATCTGTCACTAGATTAGGCGTATCTGCTGAAAAGGTTGTGGCCACCATAGAAATTCCTAACAACCACCATGGCATACTTCTGCTGGATAAGAAAAACTCATTAGCGCTTTTTCCGGCTCTTTTACTATTGAGTAACCCGATAATGAGAGAGAGGGAAAGAAATGCAATGACAATAATCCAATCTATTGTACTTAAAACCATGTGGGAGCAATTAGAGGGTAAATTCTTTAGGTAATCGGATTCTTTTTTCGATTTTCGCAGTCGATTTTAAAGTAAATAATCCACAGTACAATGAATCAAGGAAAAAAACTCAGTCTTTTGGTGATGGCAGCAGGAATGGGAAGCCGATATGGAGGAATAAAACAAATTGATGGGTTTGGACCTAATGGTGAAACCATCATGGATTACTCACTCTACGATGCAATAAGGTCTGGTTTCAGTAAAATTGTTTTTGTAGTGAGAGAGGAGATATTAGACTCCGTTAAAGAAATGTTTTTGCCAAAATTGGAAGGCAAGGCTGAGGTGCATTTTGTGATTCAGTCCCTTGATAAATTTGTTCCTGATCAATTCAAGCCAATCGACCGTACTAAACCGTGGGGTACTACTCATGCGATGCTTTGTGGCAAAGAAGTAATTAACGAACCATTTGCAGTAATCAACGCAGATGATTTTTATGGCAGGGAATCCTTCGAGTCATTATCAAAATTTTTGTCTGAAACTCCTGATAAAAATCATGCGATGGTGGGTTATACTTTAAAAAATGTATTATCAGATTACGGAAGTGTATCGCGGGGCGTTGCCAATCAGGCTGATGATGGGATGTTGATTTCTCTTTCTGAATTAACAAAGATTGTACAAGAGGACAATAAGATTATTTCAAAAGAAGACTCAGGTGATCGAGAGCTGGATGAAAATTTAAAAGTATCAATGAACTCATGGGGTTTTCTGCCTGAAGTATTCGATCTGTCTGAAAAAATGTTTGTTGAGTTTGTTGAGAATAATAAAGATAATCCCAAAGCTGAATTCTACATCGCCCTTATGGTGACTGAGCTAATAAAACTGGGCTTGGGTAAAGTCCACGTTATACCCGGAGGAACGACATGGTTTGGTGTGACTTACAAAGAGGACAAGGAAGCGGTCTCTAAGAAAATTAGCAGCCTGATAAAGCAAGACGTTTATCCTGAAAAATTGTGGACCTAAGTAATACGATTAAAACCGTATTGCAGGCTTATGGTATAGATTCATCACAGGTTTCTGTTGAAAGAATCAACTCGGGTCATATCAATTATACCTACAAGGTTGAGCCGGGTTATGTTTTGCAGCGGATTAATAAGAATGTTTTCCTTCAGCCAAGAGTGTTGTCGGAAAACCTGAAGGTGGTCTCCTCTTTTCTGAAAAAGAATGCTCCTGATTATTTGTTTCTTCATGCTGTAAACACCCTTTCGGGGGATGATTTATTTTTTGATGAGGAAGGATATCCGTGGAGACTATTTCCCTATTTTGTGAATACCGAGACCATCAATGAAGTGGAGACGGTTGAGCAAGCTTATTCGGCTGCTAAAGCATTTGGACTTTTGTCGAGTCAACTGACAGGATGTGATATTTCTAGGTTTGAAGAAACTATTCCAAGGTTTCATGATTTATCCCTTAGGTATGAGCAGTTTGAAAATGCGTTCTTACAAGCGTCAACGGAGAGAAAACATAAGGTAAACGAATTAATTGACCGATATAAACATTATGACTACCTCGTCAGCCAATACAAGAACCTCATACAATCTAACCAACTACAGTTAAGAGTTACTCACAACGACACAAAGATCAATAATGTGTTATTTGAGCGTGGTACAGATCATGTGGTATGTGTAATTGATTTGGATACACTTATGCCTGGCTACTTTATTTATGATCTTGGAGATATGATCCGCACATTTGTAAGTCCAGCATCTGAGGAAGAAACAGATATTTCTAAGATTAAAGTGAGGAAGGAAATTCACAAGGCCATTTTGGATGGTTATTTGTCGGAAATGAACGAAATACTTTCAGATGCTGAAAAACTGGTCATTCCCTTGGCGGGTTCCATTATGACCTATATGATTGGCCTTCGGTTTCTTACGGATTATTTAAATGGAGATACTTATTATCAAATCTCATATCCCGATCAAAACATGAATAGAGCAAATAATCAGCTCCATTTATTGGACCTTCTTGAAAAGCAGGCATAGATTTTGGTTTTAAATCCTCAGTAGGAAAAATTATATTTGACTGAATACTGTCAATAAAACCATAAGCCATGAAAATTTTAAAATTAGCTACTTTACTTGCGATTGGTCTGATGGCCACCGCGTTTAGTTACAAGTCTTTAAACAGGCCGGTGCAGAAAGCATCTCAATTAATAGGGGCATGGGAGACCACCTCTGATGGGAAAACCGGTTTGTGGATTATCACTGAAAAACATTTTTCTGCCACATTCTACAAGTCTGATGAATTTCTATATACAGAAGGAGGTGAATGGAAATTCGCCCCTGATGGAATTGAATTAATGTGGGAATACAATACACAAGATGAGGCCGCTGTTGGAACGGAAAAAGTTTACCCTATTTCGATTAAGGGCAATAAACTTACCATGGAAAAAACAGAATGGAAAAGAGTGGACAATGGATCTCCTGGCAAACTATCTGGCGCATGGTTAATAACGGGCCTTTTCAGGGATGGTGAAATGTCGGAAAGAACACCAGGCGCGAGAAGGACGATGAAGATCTTATCCGGAACAAAATTTCAATGGATTGCTTATAACGTAGAAACTAAGGAGTTTTTTGGAACAGGTGGCGGTTCGTATACCACCAAAGACGGAAAGTATACGGAGAACATTGAATTTTTCTCCAGAGACAATTCAAGAGTAGGGGCAAGTCTTCAATTTGATTTTAAAATAGAGAACGGTAAGTGGAGACATAGCGGAAAAAGTAGCAAAGGTGACCCACTGGATGAAGTGTGGACCAAACGGGATGTATTGGGTATTTGATTAAACTTTTAGATTTTAATTTATTGATATGCTTAACAAGGGTAGGGTAGGGTTTATTTTGATTTTCATTTTTAGTAATTCACTTCTTTTTGCACAAAAAGATCCGGTTGTTATTCAGTATGGTGAAGAAGTGTTGTTAACTGATTTAAAAGAAAACTTAACAATTATTGCTTCAGATGCTCTTGAAGGAAGAAAGACAGGGTCTAGAGGGCAAAAGATGGCCGCAGCATTTATAAGGGCCCACTTTGAAGAAATAGGTCTGAAAGGGCCGGTTGGCAATGGTGGGTATTATCAAAACGTTCCTTTGTATACTGTCGTTCCTGGTAAATCAGCGATTAATTCATCTGATGTATCACTTCAGAACTTTAAAGATTTTGTGTTTCTGGGATTGAATGAATCAAAAGGAATTTCTCCGGTAGTTTTTGTAGGTGATGGAGAAGAGGCTAGCCTTGAAAAAATTGAGGTATCCGGGAAGACTGTTCTTGTAATTAGCGAGAAGAATGTAAATGAGATACCTATAGCTGGGCTATTGAGTAAGGGAGCAAAAGTAGTTTTGATTTGTAATTCAAATAATGAATCTACTTTTAGCGCTTTTGCCAGCAGAGCCAAGCAAAGTTTTGTGTCCAGGAGAATGACGTTGTCCAAGCCTTCAGGTTCAGGCGATTTGGAATCGGTTGTTTACTTGTCACCATCTGCAGTAGAAAAAATATTAGGTACTGAATTCTCTTCGCTAAAATCATACGCTTCGGATCCCAAAAAAATAAATAGGATCAGAAAAGTGAAGGAGGGTAGCATCAACTACTACTTACGAAATGAGATTAAGCAGGTTAATTCAGAAAATGTATTGGGTTACCTGGAAGGCTCAGATAAAAAGGACGAGTTGATTGTAGTGACCTCTCATTATGACCATGTAGGGATGGAAGCGGAAGGAACAGGAGATTTAATTAGCAATGGAGCCGATGATGATGGTTCGGGCACGGTAGCTGTTTTGCAAATGGCAAAAGTATTTGCGAAAGCAAAGGAGGAAGGAAATGGGCCACGCAGAAGTATGCTCTTTATGACCGTAACCGGAGAGGAAATAGGTTTGCTTGGCTCTCAATTTTATTCCGAGAACCCAATATTTCCGTTGAGCAATACTGTCGTGGATCTCAATATTGATATGATTGGGCGATCAGATCCGGAACATAAAGGTAAACCTGATTATGTATATGTGATTGGTTCAGATAAGCTTTCACAAGAGTTGCATCAAATCAGTGAAAAAATAAATACCACCTATACGCAGTTGGACTTTGACTATACTTACAATGACGTTAATCATCCAACTAATCTATACAAACGTTCGGATCACTGGAATTTTGCCAAAAATAATATTCCAATCATCTTCTATTTTGATGGGATTCATGAAGACTATCATTTACCCAGCGATGAGGTAGATAAGATCGACTTCGAACTTCTAACCAAACGCACAAAGCTCGTTTTCTACACGGCTTGGGAATTGGCCAATAGGGAAGAAAGAATTCAAAATGATTAGTTGATAAGACGAAAATAGAAGCCATTTCAAAAATCAATAATTGCCGTCATTGCGAGCGAAGCGCGGCAATCTTTGTCAATTTTATACAGCTATTAGGGGATTGCTTCATTGCATTCGCAATGACGAACAGATTTTTGAAATGATTTCTAGTCGAAAGGCACATTGACGTGCCTTTCCGCATGATAAGATGATCTAACAAGGGGTCCCGATTCTACATATTTAAGACCTCTCCTTAATCCTTCTTCGCGGTACATTTCAAATGTATCTGGATGTACATACTCAGCCACTTCCAAGTGCATCTTTGTGGGTTGCAGATACTGACCAAGTGTTAGAATCATAAGTTGATTCTCCACTAAATCGTCCATGGCTTTGAATACTTCCTCCTTGGTTTCACCTACTCCCAGCATGATACCCGATTTGGTTCTCATACCTGCTTCACGAATTCTTCTGATTTGCTCGAGACTACGATCGTACTTTGCTTGAGGGCGTACGATGCGGTACATCCTTCCGACAGTTTCCATATTATGAGATACGACTTCCTGGCCTCCTTCAATCATGCGATACAAGGCATCCCAATTTCCTTTTACATCAGGAATTAAAGTTTCTATGGTAGTCTCTGGGCTTTCTTTCTTGGTTTCCACCACGGTTTGGTACCACACTTCAGCACCACGGTCTTTGAGTTCGTCACGATTAACAGATGTGAGTACCGCATGCTTTACACCCATCAATTTGATGGCTTCGGCTACTCTTTTGGGTTCATCCAAATCATACTCAGTGGGCCTTCCGGTAGCTACAGCACAAAATGTGCAGCTTCTGGTGCAAATGTTTCCAAGGATCATAAAAGTGGCTGTGCCTGCTCCCCAGCATTCTCCCATGTTGGGGCAGTTACCACTTTCACATATCGTATGAAGTTTATAGTTATCTACCAGCTTTCGAACTTTCGCATATTCAGGCCCAATGGGCAATTTTACGCGAAGCCAATTGGGCTTACGTTTGCGTGTTTCTTCAGCTGATATTACGGGTAGGTCGATCAAAATGACAGCAATTTGAATCCGTTAAAATAACAGATTACTGACCAATAAGTTCCTTATAAGCTTCAGCGGATAAAAGCCCACTAGTCTGTGAGGCATCACTCACTTCCATTTTAATAAGCCATGCAGCGTATGAATCTTCGTTCACTTTTTCAGGGTTGGCATCAAGCTCTGAATTTACTTCCAGTACTTTGCCAGAGATAGGCATAAATAGATCGGAAACAGTTTTTACCGCTTCGATAGTACCAAACACTTCATGCTGGCCGATTTCTTGCCCAACAGTCGAAATGTCTACATATACGATGTCTCCAAGTTCACTTTGGGCAAAATCGGTGATTCCGATGGTGGCCGTGTTGCCATCAATTTTTATCCATTCATGGTCTTTGGTGTACTTAAGGTCTGCAGGAATATTCATGATGAGAATTTAAATTAGAATGCCCAAAAATAAGGGGATTTTTGATAAAGTCCACCATTAAGTTAGCAGGAGGGAAGGGCTATTGTGCCAGATTAAATAGGATTTTAAAGCCAACTCGGGTAGTTGACCTGCGGTAGGAATTGGAGACCAGAGGCTCGTTCACATTTCTATCTACGTAGAATTGAATGTTTAATTTCTGATTGACTACATAGCTAACATTTGGCCTGAGTTGAAAATTGATATTACCGTTGGTGATTGTATTTACGTCTTCAATTTTTCGCTGAATTGTTCGGTTATTGGTAATGCTCATATTGAGACGGAAAGTGAGATCATTTTTAATGGTGAGTACCCTTCCTTGGCTTCTCCACGGCATTTTCATATTGTTTTTAGTATAGCCCAGTTCTACTGACCAATCTTTACTATTGAGTTCGGTGATCTGAGCGTTGGAAATATTAAGTGCCAAGTCGCGTTTGGTTTTATATTCAAAACGCATGGTCAGCTTTTTCTTGGTGCGTACGTTGATTCCAATCAGTGGAGCAAAGGTTTCAGAGATAAGTACTTGGCTGATTACATAGATGGGAATAAGTTCCCCTGCTTCGTTGGTGGCGGTTCCAAAATTACCTCCGTTGTTGTAGTCTTCCACAGGTACGTTAATGCCTACATCTGAGTATTCTAGTGAGGTGTTATAATTTAAAACAGAATAATTTGAAGAATAGGCATGATTAAGGGTAATGGACTGGAACAAATCCTTTATAGGTTCAAGTTTGCTCAGTCCTGAATAGTCGACACGCCAGCCTGGTATTGGTATGTTAGGGAAAGGAGAAAGACTTACGCGATCTGTACTTTTGCCGGTATAAGCAGCAATGAAGGCTGGGATAAGAACATCCTGAGATTTTGATTCATACCCCTGTCCAGTAAGCGATGTAAAGCGACTTTTAATCTCGTCTATGTTTTTTTCGAATTCCTGAAACACGGATGACTCTTTGCTGGTATTATTTTTAAAGGCAGTGTTGATGGATAAAATGGAAACTTTGTAAGAACCAATTCGATTTGGGGTTCTTGAAACAAATCCGTTGAGGTCATTATTAGCAACAGTGGGATCATAGACAAAGGTCTCAGTAAAAGTCGAACTGGAAGTCTTTTTTGCATCCAGTTGAATTTTGAAATCTGTTGATGGTTCAATGCTCGCTCGAAGGCCAAGGTCTGTGGTTTGCACCTGACTGTATAGAGCAGATTGTTCTTCGCTGGTACTCATCCAGCCTTCTTTAGCAGCCTTAAACCTTAAGTTAGGATCTTGTTGCCCAAGAATGAAACCCCATCCTGGAGTATTCCACCCCTCGTCCATTCCAAATAAATTTGGCTCTGGAAGAAAGCCGGGTAGAATAGTGCCTTGTGTGATGTTATAAGTACCGCTAATATTTCGAACGGACATAAGCAATCGTAGAAACCCTCTTACTGCTGCTAAATCTGGTGCTTGCTTCACTGTGTCTGGTTGTGTCTGAGGGCGCTGGGTGGCACTTGTAGGCCGCTTTGGGGTATTGACTTTATTTAAGTATCCCACCTTGTTATAAAGCTTGGTAAGATCAATCCTTCCTGTTAGGCCTTGATCTTGGGTGTTTTGTATGGTGTTCCCTAGTTGAAGTGATTCTTCTTTTTCAAGAGGGCCTGCGCGCCAGGAGTAACCAACATTATATCTGTACTCAGCACCCAGCCAATCCGTAACAGGAAATTTTTCTAGCGGTAGGGTATAGTTGGCTGTCATTGTTTGTTCGAAGTTTTTCATTCGACCAAAATTTTTGAGATTGGTTAATACACTGTCCTGCTTTTCTTTAGTGTTAATATCGCCATCGGGCTCATCAATAATAGCATTAACACGGGAGTTGTAATCAAAACTCAATGCCTTGGTTAAATTCCATCGAACGTTATAGAAACGATTGAAAACAAAAAACTTTTGATAGTTTGGAGCTGAGCCTCCCTGATCCTGTACTGCATTCCGATAAACGATTTTGCTGAATGACCTGTCTAACTCCCCTCTTACGGAGATATTGGTTGGTACGGGATTGAAGTTAAAGTCTTTAATAAGCTTCAAGTAATTTGAGGAGAATGCCTCCGACTCTTTGAAGGGTTCAAACCCCTGAAATTTTGGACTGAATTGCCAGGCAACAGCACCTTTTATGTTTCGCCTTGTATCTTCAGTTAGATTGAAATTTGTTCTGGTAGCTTCTGTGAATGCGTAGGTAAAAGAAAAGTTTTCGATATCATATAAATGTTGTCGGGCATCTTGCTTTACCTTTACTTTTCTTACGTTAGTAAAATTCAAGCTTCGTCTTATAGACTCATCCCTTATTAGGCTTTTGTACTCTTGTCTTTCTGCTTCTGTATTGAACGAACGGAGGGCGGCATCCAGCCGAAGGTCAGGGTTGGCAGGATCGAAATTCGGATTCATAGTGGTGTTCTCATAGCTGATGAACATGGGAATTTTCAATCCTGTTTTTTGAGGCAAAAGTTTATCTACATTTAAGTTGGCGGACACATCGAAGGTGGTAGTTTCCCCTCTTGCACGTTCAGAAATTTTTGACTGTACGCCACCATATCCAAATGAGATGTGCTTAACAGAACCAGTGATGGTCCCCAGATCAGCAAGTTTAGTGCTTAGCACTACATTGGCAGCCCATCCTGCCGTGCGGTCGAAATCAGTTAATCTTAATTCGTTGGCCCACAAACAAACATCCTTTGCTTGTGCATCAGTACTTCGTGGATTCCTTACCCCAATCATTAAAATTTGAACCTGACTTAAATCCGGCCTTCCCAATATTCGGAGAAGATGTTTGCCGGCTTGTTTAGGGCCTGCCCTTGGAAATGCTTCTGCTAAAGGAAAACTTTCTCGATCACGTTGTGCCTTGAGAGCATAAAGTTCATTAAGGTCAAGATCAATTTGATTGGCATCAGGCCAGATAGATTCGATAGTAGATGACCCTGGTGTCGTCACTTTAAGTGGAATTTCTATCTCATAATAATTTTCATCAAAGTCGGTCCCCATTCGGATGAACCCGTGAAGTTCATCGTCTTCAAGATTGGCTCCATGAGCAGAAAGGAACATTTTTATTCGGCCGTAATTGAAGAAATCCATCGTCACGTTTTTGTAGATGGCTCGGGCATCTCCATCTTGCAAATCTGTGGCACATAATTGAACGGACTGTTCATTCAATCGTCTCTGCTGAGTAGATGTAACATCTCTATCGCGTTGCAAAGGCTCTATGTATGCCGGCTTCTCAGAGTTGCCACTTCCATTCTCCTCCACGTTCACTACTGACACAGAAAAATTATCAAGGTTGGGTTCAAGCGTTTCACCAAAACTTGATTCCTCGAGATTTCCTTCATAGCGTCTCCATTTGTTTCCAACAGCTCTGAACTTGGCGAGCCTTAATACAACAGGCTGTGAGAATCCCGTCATATACATTCTCGCATAGCGAATGGATTTAAATCCATTGATGTCACCAACCTTATCATCAAACTGGCGCACAGGAATTCGAAACAAATACCATGTAGCCTCAGGGTTTTCTCTAGATGTGATTTGATCAACTATGTATTTCCTTCCTACTTGGACAGTGCTGGGCCTGAGGTCGATGTTGTAAGTGTAGTATTCGTCCAGGTCACTCAATGTGTTGTCTTGATTCAAATCTTCGTTATCTGGTATAGTTGTGCCTGATTTTGAGAATTGATCATTACTTCCGGATATGGGTGAATTATTCTCTAACCCATTATAACTTTTATATCGCTCCAGAATTTTGGCATCCCTAGCATCAAGCTCATCTCCAAAAAAATGTTGAAAGTTATCTGCAGATGGATCTGCTAATACAACCTGACGTGCGGCAGGATTCACAGCATTTATAAATGCGCTGAAAGTATCTGCCTCTCTTTCATTGCTAACCCCATCTAAACCTACATCTTGATTGGCCCTTGCTTCAGCGGAATTGTCAAATGCATTGTTCAGATATTGTTGGTTAGTAACATACCCCCAGTTATTTTCAGTTGTTGCGCCCCCAACTAGGTTTCCATCAGCTGGAAGACCGTTTTCAAATGCATGTTTCCCGTCACGCATCAAATCTTCAGATATACTTCCAAGGTGAAATATCAATTGACCACCGGTTGTGTTGGGTTGGTTATTTCCACGACCATCATTAATTCTTCCGTTTTCCGTATTAATAAAAGGGTTCAGCATCCAGAACTCCAAATATTCAATGTTGGCTTTATCAAAATCAACTTCAGTTCTGATGGCTGTCGTGACACCTCCCCAATTGGTAGTAGGGTTCTTTAACGTACCATCAGGGTTTAGATCAGAGTTATAATTGTAAGGGCCGCGTTCTGAAGGATAAAATGCGATATCAAAAATCTGTTCATTAAAATTTCCAATAAACGGATCGAAATTGGGAAATATCTCTTGCGGGGATACTGCTCTTACGTAGTGATTTCGCAAATCATCATCGGTAATGTTAGATGGTTTAAACCGACCATTTCCTCCGGTATAAAATTGATTATCGATTTGATACCATGCGATTTTTGCACGCTTGTATCCTGCGGTTATGTCATTCAAGGCCCCACCTGATGGATCAAAACGATTGTCAGGGGTCTTTGGGATTGTGGAGAGCTTCCATCCCGCGGGATTTAGGAGACTATAGGGTGTTGCACTGTTCTCAAAGTCATCAATGAAGGAAGTGCCATCACCCGCAACAATATTAGAAGTACCTGGCAATAGTTGTGCAAACTCGGCATTGAGGTTAACTGTTGAGGTTTCCTTTGTTTGTAAAAAAGGCAATGCATCAACCAGCTTGGTAAGCACTCTCGAATCTTTTCTCAGGTTGAGGTCAACCCCATATTGCATATTTCTGGCAGGCTCTGTCCCAATAAGATTTCTGGAGATGAGTGGCCGTTCATTATAGTACAAAAAAGTGGACCCGATATTCACATCATCATTGAGCTTGTAATCAAGTCGGGTTCCTAAAAGGGAACGAGTTTGAAAAGCAAATGGATCCTGTTGCTCATAATTAATGGTAATGTTTTTGCCTGAACTAAGGATGCCCTCATTGAGTATGGTCACTTTACCAAATGTGTAATCTACAGTGTAATCAGTGCCTTCTTGTAATGGGGTTCCTCCTGCATAGACTTTTACTGACCCTTGAGCGATATTAAATCCTTGGATGATGATGTCTTTTCCTGATCCGGCTTTGAAAGACCCTACAATATAAAATTTATTTTTAGTCGCCAGCAATTCTGCTGCTGCTTTTGTATCGTTATACAATTCTTTGTATACATATTTCTGATTCAAAAAATCCCGAGTAGTGGGATTTGTTTCTTTAGCAAACAATTCGCGTAACGCAGAGTCAAACGGATGTAAGTAGGGGAAAATGATAAGCCCGGTTTCTCGGCTAACAGTGAGTTTGTCTACAAAATCAAAATTACCATCAGGTTGAGGGTCATTATATGGGTTAAGTCGGTCAAGCCCAAGCACCTCGATGAGCTGTTTTGTTCGCGCAAAATCTCCGTCTTGAATTTGAGGATTATCAATGCCAGTGCGGTCATCTCTATAGATTACACGAAGTTGAAACCCCTCTTGTTCGAGCTGTGTAACGTTGAGGTTATAAATGTTTTTCATCATCAGGTTCCAGGTAGGAATCTGTCTGCCTAGCTGATCTTCTATGCTAACTTTACGTGGTCTTAACAACTTTAAGTAAACGACATCCTCTTCTGGTTTGTTGGAATAATCTTCGCTTAGTTCTCCAACCTTATACTTTTGACCATTGTAAGTGTATTCAAATGCGACCGCCAATGCTTCATCGTTTTGTAGTTTTCTTTGAAGCGTGATATAACCCAATTGGTTATTGAATGAGAATTCTGTCAGTGCCAGTTTGCGAGCACTAGTTATTTTTTCAAAATCAGTTCCATTATCCAATCCTAATCCTTCTAGTGCTCCGTTGATTTGATCAGAGTTGGCAGAGATTCCACCTAATAAAGTGAACAAATTATTGGATTTATTATCCGTTGGTGAAAAGGGAGCAACCGAGGAAGAAATTGCATTGTTGTATATTTTATCAGACTCACCCATGTCCATGAATCCAACAACGTTTCGAAGTGTCTGTGTGTCGTTAGATCGATTCAAAAGATAAACTTCAACGCGGGTTATGTTTACTCTGGATGTTACATTGGGAAGTGTGCCCAACCATTTTTCAAAATTGTCTCGAAAAAATTGACCAAGAAAAAAGTGACGATTTTCATCGTAGCTGGATGCTACAATTTCAAACGGTCTTCCTTGTGCCGCACCATTTGTACCACCTTGTATTTCTATGGTTGATTGTTTGCCTCTTTGTGTGGTGGCCAATGAAGTCACAAAAAGTTTACCGAACTGAAGTTGTGCTTTTATACCAAAGAGATTTTGAGAACCACTAATCAAACTGTTATTGAGTGGAAGGCTCACATTACCTATTTCAAGTTTTTTTAGCACGTCTTCTTTAAAACCCGTGTACTCAACTTTCATGTTGTTCTGAAAGTCAAAAGAGTTGTTGTTGTCAAAGTTGGTGGTGATGGCCAGTTTTTCTCCCACTTTTCCTACAACGCTTAAATTTATTTGTTGATCGAATTCAAAACCCCCGTTGCGTTGCTGGCGAATAGGAATGGATGGGTTTTCTATTTTTTGCCATGAGCCGCCAAAGTCCAGTGTCACAAAACCTCTTGGGATGAGTTCAACATAACTACCACCAAAAATTCTATCAAGCACAGGGCTCACATAAATCTTTGGTATGATGTTTCTACCGCTCACCGCACTTTCACCATCCAGAGCGCGGCTTCGTGATTGCCAATAGTCTTTTTTTATTTCTCTCGTTTGTTGTGCGTTAAATTCATCGAAACTCATGGAGGAGGCAGGGCGGAAATTTACATTACCAATCTTTTCATAGATGGTATAATTCATTCCGGTATCAATCTCTACATCAAGGTTGAAGCTTTTGGGATCGTTTAAAAATAGCGGAGAGTTGGTGGTACGATTTGAAAAAGGATCTCCGTAGCGATCAGAGGGTCTAAATGATGGCCGGTAGGGATTAATGGGGCGCTTTGGTATCGTATCAACTTCAACAATGCCTGTGGTGTCTGCCTCTTGAGCATACACATAGGGGGTCTGTAGACAAGCTAAGAGCAGCAAGCCTATTGTTCCTATGAGTTGAATTGGTTTGGTTAAGGTCAATCGTATCTCAGGCGTTTTTCAATGCCAGCTTCACAAGCTCTTCTAAACTAACTGTATTCCCTGATTTTTTCAGGACTGTATCGATGCTCTTTTCGGCAGCTGCTTTCCCAATCCCCAGCGTCATCAACGCTGTTAACGCCTCATTTCGCATCGTATTGTGTCTTATCCCGGCAATTCCGCCAGTCTCCCCAATAGGCTCCTTTCTCAATTTGTCCTTCAGTTCCAGTATGATCCGTTGGGCTGTTTTTCCTCCAATACCCTTTACCGCCTGTAGGGCACCTACATCTTCCTCTGTAATGGCTTGTTGAAGCTCATTGGGGGGTAGATACGACAACACCACCATGGCAGTATTAGGGCCTACTCCATTCACAGCAATCAGGTTTTGGAACATAGATTTTTCTGCATTATTGCTAAAGCCATAAAGGATGTGGGCATCTTCCCGCACCTGCAAATAGGTGGACAGTTGAATGTTCTCTTTGTCTTTTATTTCAGAAAAAGTATTCAACGAAATGGATACTTGGTACCCAATTCCATTTACTTCAATGATGACAAAAGTCGGTTCTTTGTGGACTAGCTTCCCTTTTAAAAAAGCAATCATATTTTAAAAAGTATAACCCGCTAAGCTAAAAAAAATAGATGACTTAGCGGTGTGATTAAGCTTGTTCGTTTGGTTCTCTTAATATGGCATCTACTACTGCAATTGATGCCATATTGACAATGTCACGGATTGTACTCCCCAATTGGAGAATGTGAACAGGTTTATTCATTCCTAACAAAATAGGTCCTATTGCTTCTGCTCCCCCAAGTTCTATTAATAGCTTATAGGCAATGTTCGCGGATGCCAGATTGGGGAAAATAAGAGTGTTAGCACCTCCATCGGCCAACCGGCTAAAGGGGTACATTTCTTTTTGCAATTCAGTGTTCAATGCAATGTTTGCCTGAATGTCCCCATCTATAACCAGGTCAGGATACCTTCTTTTTGCCATCTGCGCAGCTTCACGCATTTTATCAGGTATTACTCCCTTGCTACTTCCGAAATTGGAGTAGGATAGCATAGCCATCTCTGGCTTCATGTCAAAAAACTTAACACCCATACGCGTCAGCCCAATGATCTCTAATAACTCTTCGGTGGTAGGATCAACATTTACAGTACAATCTGAGAAAAAGAAAGTACCCTTTTTATTCATGATGATGTACATACCAGCCACACGTTTCACATGAGGGGCTGTGCCAATTACCTGTAGTGCTGGTAAAATTGTTTTTGGGTAATCTTTGGTTAGTCCTGAGACAACGGCATCAGCATCTCCATGCTCTACCATCATGGCAGCATAGTAATTTCTATCAAGAAGAGATTTTTTACAGTCTTTTAGGGTTAGCCCTTTTCTTTGTCTTTTTAAATAAAGCTCTTCTGCGTATTGATCGATGTTGGCAGTTTCTTCGTGAGGAGATATAATAGGGCACCCTTGTAATTCTAACTTATGTTCTTTTATGAGGTCTTCAATTTCTTTTCTGTTACCCAATAGTATGGGTGTGGCAATACCTTCATCTTTTAGTATTTGCGCTGCCTTTAGTATTTTATGATGATTGGCCTCTGTAAAGACAACGCGCTTTGGATTTTTCTTAGCGCGAGTGATTACTCTTGATATCAACTTTTGGTCAATACCAATTCTCTTTAAAAGATCATCGTTGTATTTGCCCCAATCTTCTATGTGATATTTGGCTATTCCTGAATCCATCGCTGCTTTAGCTACAGCTGGCGAAATAGATGTGATTAATCTTGTGTCTAGTGGTTTTGGAATAAGGTATTCGCGGCCAAATTCAATTTTGGTATTACCATAGGCACGAGTAACCATATCGGGGACGGTCTCTTTCGCAAGATCAGCTATTGCATGTACGGCAGCCAGTTTCATGGCCTCATTAATTTCTGTGGCACGAACATCTAGGGCGCCTCTGAAAATATAGGGAAAGCCTAGTACGTTATTAATTTGATTAGGGTGATCGGATCGTCCGGTTCCCATGATCAAATCTGGTCTTATTTTTTTTGCTACTTCATAAGCTATTTCCGGATTGGGGTTAGCTAAGGCAAAAACAATGGGGTCGTTGGCCATAGATAAAATGTCTTCACCAGTTAGGATGTCTGCCACTGA
>JBATLM010000148.1:0-13251 GCA_049289315.1 Cyclobacteriaceae bacterium | reverse complement strand
GGATACACTTAAACCTGTGGTTACAGAAATTACGTGTGCAACGATGATGATGCCCAAGGTCATGAACAAACCAGCCTCACCTATTATCATAGGCAGCCTCAGGTACATGATCACACCCAAGATCGTTAAAATAGATGGTACAAAAACACCACCAAACGTTCCAAACTTATTTACCTTCGACATGAATCAGGTTAAAATCAATTTGACTTAAGACCTTAACTTACTAATTAAAGTCACATTTTTAATTCATTTTTTGTGACTTTATAAAATTGTTAATGCCTTATATTAACTCAGTTTATCTTTTCTTTGCTTTTATAAGCTTTTCAGCACTAATTAAGAAATTAAGCACAGGGAGTAAACAAAAGCAAGAATTTAAAGTTATTAATATTCATTATGATTTCAGGCGATACTTACTACGATATAATTGCCATCTGCGCCATAGTGATCATTTCTTATGGCTTTAGCATAATTGCAAAATACACTAAAGTGCCAAGTGTATTGCTTTTGATTGTACTTGGAGTAGGCATCCAGTTTCTACTTAAAGAATTCAACATTTTCCTTGGTGATAATGTATTTAGCCTATTGCAACTGCTTGGGATTGTTGGGCTTATTATGATTGTGTTAGAGGCTGCTCTTGATCTACGACTTACCAAAGACAAAAGCACCCTTATCATAAAAGCATTTTTCATCGCACTCATTGCTTTACTTGGCTCTTCCATTGCCATTGCTTGGCTACTTAATTATTTTCTTGAGTTCAGCTACTACACAGCTTTTATTTATGCCATACCGTTGTCTATCATGAGCAGCGCTATTATCATTCCAAGCGTAAGTCAACTCAGCGAAAAGAAAAAAGAGTTTATGATTTATGAGAGCACTTTCTCAGATATTCTGGGCATCATGATATTCTACTTTGCTATTGGCAACAGTGCCTCTACAGCTCCATTGGATTTGATAAAGGAAGTGACCATCAATGTCGGTCTTACCATCGGTTTGTCCATCATTGCTAGTTACCTGCTGGTATTACTTTTTCAACGCATCACAGAAAATGCCCGACTATTTTTGCTCATCTCAGCCCTCATACTACTTTATAGTATCGGCAAGGTATTCCATTTGTCTTCGCTAATTGTGATCCTCGTCTTCGGACTCACGCTAAGCAACTACAAGATTTTCTTCTCAGGAAAGCTCAAACGCTTTATTGATGAAACAGTATTAATTCGAATCAACAAAGAATTTCACCTTGTAACACTAGAGTCTGCCTTTGTGGTGAGAACTTTCTTTTTTGTGGTCTTTGGCCTTACACTGGACTTGCAATCCTTGCTTGACTGGAACACAGCAATCATCAGTCTCAGCATTACTGCTGCGCTCTATTTGATTCGCTTCGTCTGCCTTCGACCCTTTTTCAAAAGTATATTACCTGAATTGTTCATTGCTCCAAGAGGATTGATCACTGTACTCTTATTTTTTGGCATTCCACCTATTTTTATGCAGGACAATTTCAGCAATGGCATATTATTATACACCATTCTTATAACGGGAGTTATTATGACTGCTGGAATGATTTGGACGGGCAATGAGCCTGAAGATGTAGATCGGTTGGAATTTACAGACTTAGAACAACTGGATGAAGAGTTGAACAAGCTGAACCCCAAAAGCTAAGTAATCCATCGAAGTGTCTGGGCTTGCAAAGGATTAACAAAAGCATTCTTCTCCTCAACTGACTTGTGCCAACTCTTTTTCAATTCGTAGTACCACTTCGCTTGTGTATCCGGATCACCAATAAGCATCAAGGAAGGATTGGTATCTAATCCTTCGCGCAATTTATGAAATACACCCAGGTCCTGGCCAATAAAAGTTTTGCCCAGACTCTTCAGCGGTGTCCAAAGTAATTTGGCCAGCCCTATTGTTGTATAAAAAATATGATTGAGCTCTGTCTCATTTTCATTAGTAGGTGTTAATGTAGTTATGGAAACGACCTCATTCTTTTCACCCACTTGAATGTGCTCAAAACGATTGCCTGGCAATTGGAAATTTATTTCCGTACTGGTACCTCCTTTCAAAACAGAATAACCTTTTGAGTTGGAAGATGGCTTGTGTCTGGCCATTTTGAAGCCAAGATCATCGGGCACAAAATTCTTCTCTTTCAATTTCAAATTCTTACTTGAGCGCCAAAACCAAGATTGATGGACAAACGTCACATGTGCGGGATCAATCAAACCAATCACGGAGTGATCAATATTAGTAGGCATCATCACCGTTTCTACATGCAGAAATTTTTTATTACCATCAATTAACAAATTGGGCAATCTTTCCTCGGCTCCCTCCAGCTTCAGCTTATTTTGAGGAATATAAACCCAAATGGTATTGCTAATGTCTTTACACGGATATTCGTACACTTTGATTTTACTGACATCAAACTTATCATCAGGCATTGCTGGGATTCCTGTACAGGTACCTGAACAGTTGAACTTCCAACCGTGATAGCAACATTGGATGGTATCTCCATCAAACCAACCCGCAGATAAAGGCACACCTCTATGCGGGCAATTGTCTTTTAAGGCAAATGGTTTACCATTTGCATCGCGGCCAAACACTAGCTTCTCACCCAGAATTTCTTTTTGAATGAGCTTACCCTTCATTAATTGAGAACCATGAAAGGCAAAATACCAAAGGTTTTTTAAGAAAAGTGGCTGTTCGGATGCCATTGAAAACAGTTTAACGGGTGAAAAACAAGATTAAAAAAAACTAATGACTAAAAAAATGATTTTACCCCGCTCACTTAATTCTAACATAAACCAACTTAATATTCTTGTTTCCGGAATCACGTTCATCCACTTCAAATTTATTGATGCTCTTTATTAAGGGTAGCATTTTATTGTAGCCATAATTCCTGGGATCAAAATTTGGATGCTTCTTGAGCAGCAAACTACCCAACTCACCCAGAAAGACCCATCCATTTTCATCGCCCAAATCATTAATCGAACTTCTAATCAATTTGATCAACTTATCATCAATTTCTTCAACGGTCTTTCCTGATGATTTTTTTCCAGTGGTCTTTTTATCCGTTCCTTTTGATTCGGTGTTTGGCTTTAGAATTTCGAGGTAGATGAATTTTTCACAAGCAGAGATGAATGGCTTTGGCGTTTTCTTTTCTCCAATACCGATTACCTTCATACCGGCCTCACGTAGTCTCGTGGCTAATCTTGTAAAGTCACTATCACTTGATACAATACAAAAACCCTCTACTCTACCAGAATAGAGGATATCCATTGCATCGATAATCATAGCACTATCAGTGGCATTCTTTCCTGTGGTGTAAGCATACTGTTGCACAGGTGTGATGGCATGCTCCAATAAGACAGTCTTCCAACCAGAAGCAGTAGGCTTAGTCCAATCTCCATAGATGCGTTTGAATGTGGGAGTTCCATATTTGGCGATCTCTTCCAGCATTTCTTTTACATGGGCATATGGTATATTGTCAGCATCAATAAGTACGGCAAGTCGGGGGTCTTTTGAAGAATCCATAGTTTTAGCAAATCATGTTCATACGCTAAGGTAAGGATACTTATTGCAGAAAGAGGAATTCACGCTCAACGTATAATCGATAACTTCCTAAGAATATCACCGGAAAGTTCGGTTGATGCACCATACCCAGTAACCAAAACACCTTTGATCCCAGTTTTAGATTCGATACCGTAAACAGTTGCTTCATCGGCCGGATCTGTTTGTCCTTCATATCGATATACCTCTATAATTTCAAATTCATCAGGAGGAAAGGTGCCCGCAGAGCAGGAGACACAATTATTCTTCAGATTAAAATCATAAGTAAATCCTTTTTCTCGTAATTTGTTCAAAGCCTCTGTAACAGTGGAGTAGTATACGCTGCGTGTCATAATAAAGTCGTTTAAATAAAAATCATACCCATGAAAATAACAACACAGACTTCGACAAAATGATGCATTCTATTTCTAAATTATTTTACATTATTGTTCAAGCATATCAGCCAGCGGTCTTAAGCTCGCAATGTGAGAAAATATAACTTTAATGACTGCAATGATAGGTACGGCAATGACCATGCCCGCTATGCCCCATAACTGACTTCCTGCCAATAGCCCAAAAATAACTGCTAGTGCATTGATGTTTACCTGTGAGCCTACAATACGAGGCGTAATAAAATTTCCTTCTAATATTTGAACAACCCAATAAAGTCCAATTACTCCGACCGAATACCAAATAGATTCTTTTGTGATCAGCGCAATCATCACTGGCAAGAGGCCACCAATAAAAACACCTACATAAGGAATGACAGTAAGTAACGCAGAAAAGATCCCCAAAAAGACAGCATATTTGATGCCCAGCAACAACAGCCCTAAAGTATTAAGCACCGCTATGATCAACACCACCAGTGCAAGGCCGACTACATACTGCTGTACTGCTTTTCTCATCTTAGAATAAATGTCGATCACCCGTTGTTCACTTTCCGTAGAAATAAATTTCAATGCGACACTTTTAAATTTTTCTCTATAAAACAAAATGAGAAAACAATAGACGGGTACGAGCCCCATAAAGGAAATGACTTCTTTTGTTGCTCCTATTGCCGAACTGAAATATTTTCCACCTGTTTTAAAAAATTCCGATGAGTTATCTTTCAAAAATCCTAATTGATCCTGCTGAGAAATGTCAAATGCATTTTCAATTTTGGTGATCAATTCTACAAATAAATTTTGAAATCTCACTTCAAGATCAGGAAAATCAGAAATGAATCTATTGAATTGAGTGGACATTAATAATGCCAAAACAGCCACAACGATAAAAACCATAAAAAGCACAATCAATATTGACAATATGCGTCCTACCTTCCATGATTCCAGTTTTTGACAAAGTGGAATCAAAACCAATACAATCAAAAAAGAAAAGACCAATGGCATCAGAAGTGGCTTGAGGTAATATAAGCTCACCAATAGCAATGCTAGGATGATGGACAATTTGAAGACAACATCCAGACGTTTGTAATTGATTTCAGTCATGCTTTAATGAATTAAAGATATCAGACGCCTATTATAGCTTAATAACCGGAACATCTAGTTTTAGATGTATCAACCATTATAATTGTTGGTTGTACGCTGTGTTCTAAATATTTTCCTATCAGCAACAAATGGCCCGAATGGCAAAAGAGAAGCTAATAACGCCCAAAATATAGTGATGTAATTCCACTTGAGTTGGTAGGCCACAAGTAATACAAACAAACAATACACTATAAATAATATACCATGAGCCATACCAACATAATAAGTTGGTTCAGGGATATGAAGAATATACTTCAACGGCATACAAACACCCAACAACAAAAGATAACTGATACCTTCTGCTACCCCAATAATCCTCAATCGCGACAAATTCTTATCCATGAACTACTATTTTGATGCGAAAATAATATTTTACCTCCATATGACTCAATGAAGCATAGACCTTAATGCACCGTTAATCCAATTTTTGTGCTAAACGATCGAAAAAGCCATGTAGACTGGCAGAAAAACCATATTTATGAAACCTGATGGGTATTTTTGTGTTTAAACCAACAAGTAAACGCAAGTAACCAAAGGACACCGTGCTGAAATATTTCTTATTCGTTTTTTTATTATTCTCATCACTACTGCAACTCAATGCACAATCATTCCGAGTGGAAGGAAATGTGCTCGATGATGAATCTAATAAACCATTGGAGTATGCGAATGCCAGTATCCTCAACAAATCCGACAGCTCACTTATCGGTGGGGCTACCACAGATGCCGCAGGTAAATTCGCTATCAACACAAAAGCAGGTGAATACATCGTAAAAATTCAGTTCATATCATATAACCCACGTTTCTTTAACGTAACTCTTTCTCAAGAAAAACCCGTAGCTAAACTGGGTTCCATCACACTCTTTCCTGATGTTGAAATACTTACAGAGGTAGTAGTATCAGCACAGAAAGGTCAGATGCAACTCGAACTGGATAAACGTATCTTTAATGTATCAGCCGACTTAAGCAATGTAGCTTCCAACGCTTCTGAAATATTGGACAATCTTCCTTCCATTGCTGTAGATGTAGATGGTAACGTAAGCTTGAGGGGAAGCGGCAATGTAAGAATTCTTGTTAATGGAAAACCTTCAGGCCTTGTGGGCATCAGCAGTCCTGATGCACTCAGACAGTTACAAGGAGATTTGATCGAACGCATTGAAGTAATCACCAACCCTTCCGCACGTTATGAAGCAGAAGGGTCTGCAGGTATAATTAATATCATTTTAAAGAAAGAACAAGAACGAGGTTTTAACGGCTCGTTTACTGCCAACACTGGTTACCCCAATAACCAGGGTTTTTCGGGCAATCTCAATTATCGCAGCGGTAAGTTCAACGTTTTTGGAAGTTATGGTATTAGCTACCGCGAAAATCCCGGTGGTGGATTTACGGACAGAATAACAAATGACACCTTATTTACCTATACTGATAACGATCGCAATAGAAGTGGCTTGTCTCACAACATTAGATTTGGAACTGATTTTCAGATCAATGAAAACAATACCATTACCGCATCCGCAGTGGCTCGTTTATCAGATGAACAGAACACAGCTGATATTACCTATACAGACAGAACACCTAACTCGGGACTAATAAATAATTCACTCAGAAGTAATCTGGAAGATGGAATAGACAATAATTTGGAGTACCAACTGAACTATATGCGAGAAATGGAGGGAGAAGGACATGAATTTACTGCTCAAGTTCAAATCAGGGATAATACAGAAACAGAAAAGTCTGCCATATCATCTACTGACCTAATGTTATCCCTACCTGCTGAACTCTACCAACGGACCAATAACAAGGAAGGCGATAAGAATATTTTAACGCAAGCAGACTACATCTACCCTTTCGGGGATGGTAAAAAAATAGAAGCTGGATACCGTGGAACCATACGAGAAATCAACAGTGACTATCTGGTAGAAGAAATCGATGAAAATGGAATTTTCTTTCCACTGAATAATTTCTCCAACACGTTTACGTATGATGAGAATGTTCAGGCTGTCTATTCCATTTTTGAAAACAAGATGCCAACTTGGGGTTACCAGTTTGGGTTACGTGTAGAGCAGACTTATATCAAAACGTTTCAGCAAACAACTGATGATACCAACAAGAAGGAGTATCTCAATGCCTTCCCCAGCGCATTCGTTTCCTACAACCTCAACAGTGATAGAACGCTACAGGCCAGTTATAGCAGGCGTCTTTCCCGCCCACGATTCTGGTCACTCAATCCTTTTTCATCATTCACTGATCCTAGAAATATCAGAAGAGGAAACCCAGACCTGGATCCAGAATTCACGGACTCCTATGAGGTAGGGATATTAAATAATCTTAAGAAGTCCTCTATTTACCTTGGAGGATACTACAGGTATACTACTGGAGTAAGAGATCGGGTACAAACGTTGGTGGATAGTATTACCACTGTCTCTACTCCCAGAAATATTGGTATAGAAGATGCTTACGGAATAGAGGCCAATTTCAATTCAGACCCCACAAGCTGGCTAAGCATCAGTGGAAATGCAAATTTCTATCGTGCAATTACAGTGGGTAATTATATTGATGAAAACGATAAAGAGACTATTCTGAATAGAGATACCTATAGTGCCCGCTTCCGTCTGAGCACCAAATTCAAAATCAACAAAGTGAATTTGCAATTGAGTGGAAACTACCGCGCCCCTGAAAACCAAACGCAGGGGACCAGAAAGAGTATGTACCGCATGGATGCTGGAGCTAACATGGATGTGTTAAAAGGAAAGGGCACACTCAACCTTTCAGTGAGAGACGTATTCAACACACGCAAATACCGTGGCACTACACTCACAGACAGCTTTAGCGAAGTATCTGAATTTCAGTGGAGATCGAGACAAGTACGCCTTTCCTTCACCTACCGACTCAACCAAAAGAAACAACGGGGCGGACGCGAACGCGATGACAGTGACAATGACGAGGGTGAGTTTTAGTAATCATTTCCTGTTTTTAACTTCCTGACAATTCCAGTAACTTGGCTCCAATTCAAAGCAGCCATGTTTAAAAAACTCCTAACCGCATTCTTAATCCTAATTATATTAGGCTTCCTTATTTTGTTTGTGTTTGTCCCCTCCTACATGGACAAGTCGATGAACAAAGTGACTACAACCTATACGGGTACCCAAAGTAAAGCCTACCAATCTCTTCCCTTTATTGCTGATCTGCATTGTGATATGCTGCTTTGGGATCGTAATTTTTTAGATGAGCACGATTATGGTCATGTAGACTTACCCCGCATGCAAAAAGCGAATATGGCCTTTCAAATTTTTACCATTGTAAGCAAAACTCCACGAGGCATCAACATTGAGCAAAATTCGGATGAAACCGACCAAATTGCATTACTCAGCTTTGCTCAACTGAGACCTCCTACTAATTGGTTCAGCATAAAAGCACGCGCACTCAATCAATGCAATGAACTTTATGAAGCTGCAGAAGATTCAGAGGGAGCCTTTAGGGTGGTGAGTTCACAAAAAGAATTGAAGCAATTTGTTACTGACCGCGCTAAAGATCGCTCGCTTACTGCAGGCATGCTGGGGCTTGAAGGTGCTCATTGCCTAGAGGGGGATATCGACAACTTAAAGGCTTTTTATGATGCAGGGGTTCGTTACATCGGACTGGCTCATTTTTTTGATAATGAATGGGCCGGTTCCGCACACGGCATGAAAAAAGAAGGACTTACAGAGATTGGAAAACAATTGGTAACCAAAATGGGCGAGATGAATATGATCATTGATTTGGCTCACTCCTCTTCTCAAACTATAGATGATGTTTTTGCGCTTACAGATCGACCCGTCATCATTTCGCATGCAGGCGTAAAAGGCATGTGCGATAATCAAAGGAATTTATCAGATGAACACCTTAAGGAAATTGGTAAACGCAATGGACTAGTGGGCATAGGAATGTGGAGTACTGCCGTTTGCGGAAGCGATGCTGTGGCCACGGCCAATAGCATACGTTATGTATCGGATGTGATTGGTATAGATAAAGTTACGTTAGGTAGTGATTTTGATGGTGCACTTACTACCCACTTTGATGCAACAGGCTTACCCTTAATAATGGAAGCATTAAAAAACGACAGCTTTACCGATAAAGAAATTGAATTGATAATGGGAGGAAATGTGAGAGACTTTCTGCTAAGGAATCTACCTGCCAATTAAATTATCAACTGGCTTTGTATTCGCTGATTTCAAAAAGATGATTGTCCGGATCACGAAAGAAGCATCGTACCTCCTGCCCCCGATCAAAAGGTGGAGTAATAAATGTAATCCCTCTTGCCTTTAATATTTCATGAGACTTCCGACAATCCTTTACACGAATAGTGAAAGCGTGACTCACTGTATTTTTATTGGAGGGTGGGACAAAACTTGTATCTGGTTTATCTTCTGTTGGGCCACCTTCAGTGACCAACAATACCCAATTACCTAAGAACTGCAGTACCATGGAAGTACCTCCATATTCACGAAACAATTTAGCACCCAACTGATCAATATAAAACTTTCTTGAAGCTTCCATGTCACTCACTACCAAAATAGTGGTGAGTGCTGAGTCCTGGAAAGGGTTGCTTTCTTTATTCACTGCCCGTCTCCTTACACATTGATGCCTGATAACAATATTGCTCTCCGTTAAGTGGAATCTTTCCCGTTTTATTCAACAATCCATCCATGCGAATGTTGGCAATGGCAGGCCCCTCTTCTGAGTAAGACACAAGGGTAACATGATCAAAAGCATTTGCGTCCTCAGCATTTTGCGCTCCACCAGTAGTAGCCAGCATAATATAGTCATGACCGTTTTTCATCGTATGTGAATAACTATGAAAATGTCCGTTGATTACTGTAAAGTCTTTATCTCCTAGTGCGGTTTCAATCCTTGAAAGGTTACCCTCACCTTCGCGTTGCCAAACAGGCTTATGCATAAAGACAAAAGTGTGTTTAACATTTGGATATTCTGCAATTACTTTTTCAAAGTATGCATTTTGTTCTTCTTCTATCTTGCCTGTTTTCCGTTCCGGCATATTGAAATATTCTGTCTTGAAATATTCATCAGGATCCAAAATGGCAATAGCCTCAGATCTTGCCTTATGAATTTTCTCTCGAAATTCATCTGTATAGTCTTCTGTATCCAAAACAAGGAAAAGAACATCCTGATAAATAAAATGATAATACTTCTTTCCGTATCGCTTCTCCCAAAAATCGCGCATCCCGGGGCTGGTGAGATCGTGGTTCCCTCCTACGTGAAACAATGGTGCATTGGCTTTAGCAGCTCTCTGGTCAAAACTATCGAATTGTCTTTCAAGTTCAGGAACCTCCTCCGTTTCACCATTTACCAGGTCACCAACGCTCAAAATAAATTCAGGTTGCAATAAATTGATCTGCTCAATAGCTACCTCAAAAATCCCATCGCGCTCTCCTCCATTAAGATCGGATATAATGGCAAAAGTAAAATCTCCTCTACTTTTTCCGCCAGGTTCAAAAGACCAAGGTGTAGGGCCTTCGTTAATGTTGTGCACAAAAGGTTGTGCTTTCTCAATTGAATTTTGGCAACCCCAAAAAATCAGTACAAGTAGTATTAAGGTATATAATCTCATGTTCAACATAATTAATTGGCAACTGCCATCTTATTGTATTTATTCCGGTACGCTACAGGCGTAAGCCCTGTTATTTTCTTAAAGATAGTTCTAAAAGCTTTAGTGTCAGTGTACCCCACATCATACATCACTTCGCTGATGTTCTTTCGGCTGCTTTCAAAACTTCTTTTTGCTGACTCCACCTTTATCCGTTGAATGTATTCCAGGATAGAGTTGTTCGTTGCCAATTTAAACCTTCGTTCAAAAGTTCTTCGTCCCACTCCAAATGTTTCTGCCAATTCATCTACAGTTATTCTTTCTTCCACTTTTCTTTCAATATAATCCTGTGCCAGTCTTACCGCTTCATCCTTATGTTCTTTCTGTCCCTTAAACATAGCAAAAGCAGACTGACTATGGCGGTCAATATCAATAGCAAAATATTTAGAAGCTAAAATAGCTGTTTGGCGGTCTGTATACTTTTCCACTAAGTGAAGCAACAGATTCCAATAGGAATTGGCTCCACCACTGCTATAGATGCGATGCTCTTCAGTAACAATACTTCCATCCATCACTTCTACTTCAGGAAACATTTCTCTGAATTCATTAGTAAACCCCCAGTGAGTAGAACACTTTTTACCATTTAACAATCCTGTAGAAGCCAACAGAAATGCACCAACACACAATGACGCCACCTCTGCTCCATTGTTATATTGCTCCACTACCCAGGGTATTAATTTTTCATTGGCCTTAATCGCCTTTGGCATGTCGCCAAACAAAGCAGGAACTACCACCAAATCGGTATGGGTTACTTCCTCCAATTGCTTGTCTGGAGTGATAATAAATTGCCCGCCATTTAATTTAATCTGCTTCTTAGCACCCACCAATTTCACATCAAACAACGGTTCCTTCCCGGAAACAGTTAGGAACTGATTAACTGCCGAAAACAAATACTGGGGATCGGCTATGGCTTGGGAAACCGATGATTCAGGAACGAGAATGCTTACTGATTTCATAAATGCTAAGTTATTCCTAGATCAAATATAATAAAATAGCATGTCGCAAATAGCCCCTCAATTGTCGTTTTTGTACAGCTTAAGATCGTGTGATCTATACTATGTTTGTATTCTCAAATAGAAAGAAATGAAAGCCAATACTATCAAAACCAGTACAGTAGATGATTATATAGCCAATCAACCTCTTGAAAAAAGAGAAATGTTGGAGCAAATCAGAGGCCTGATACTATCTGTAGTACCCAAGGCAGAGGAAGGGATTAGTTACATGCTCCCTACCTATAAACAGAATGGCCACCTGGTAGGATTTGGTGTCAACAAAAAGGGATGCAGTTTCTATTGCATGAACCCTAAAATTGCAGAACAGTTACCCGATGAGTTCAAAAAACTAAAATGGTCTGCTAGCACTATTCATTTCACACTCGATGAAAAATTACCTATCACGACACTAAAAAAAATAATCAAATATCGCGTAAAAGAAAATGCTGAAAGAGCAGCTGATAAAGCCCTAAAAACCAAAAAAAAATAAAATGGAAGCCAAAGCAAACATCACCATTGAAACTATCATCAACGCACCTGTTGAAAAAGTATGGAAACTGTGGAACGATCCCGACCACATCAAACAGTGGAACGCTGCCTCTGACGACTGGCATACCACCCAATCATCCGTTGACTTGAGAGTAGGTGGTAAATTTTCAAGTACCATGGCCGCCAAGGATGGCAGCGTGAGCTTTGACTTCAATGGAAAATATACTGCTGTTAATGAACATCAGTTGATTGAACAGGAGCTCGGAGATGGCAGAAAGGTAAAAGTCGAGTTCTTCTCTGAAAATGGTAAAACGAAAGTGGTAGAAACCTTCGAAGCAGAAGGTACCAACCCTATAGAAATGCAAAGAGGCGGATGGCAAGCCATTCTGGATAATTTCAAAAAACATGTTGAAGCTAATTCCTAAACTAAATGAACAACTCCATCTACCCCTGTCTCTGGTTTGACGGCCAGGCTTTAGAAGCAGCAACATTTTATTGCGGCATTTTTAAAAATTCAAAAATTACTACCAACACTACCATGGTGGTCAACTTTGAATTGAATGGTAAAAAATTCATGGGACTTAATGGTGGCCCAATGTTCAAATTTAATGAGGCAACTTCCTTTGTTGTGGATTGCAATGACCAGCAAGAAGTAGATTATTATTGGACTCAACTCACGGCAGATGGCGGAGTACCTTCCCAATGCGGCTGGTTGAAAGATAAGTTTGGTCTTTCATGGCAAATCATTCCCAGGCAATTAGGTGAATTGGTAAAAGGAGATGCAAATAAATCACAACAAGTAATGCAAGCACTTATGACCATGGGCAAGATTGAAATTGCCAAGCTGGAAGAAGCTTACAACAAATGACAAATCTTCGTGCCTACCTCACGTTCAGTGGCAACTGTCGTGAGGCCATGACCTTCTATCAGCATTGCCTTGGGGGAGAATTGATGTTTCAACCCATCAAAGACTCTCCTATGACAAACAAACTCCCTGATAAAATGAAAGATTGCATTCTCCACTCAACTTTAGCCAATGACAACTTCATTTTGATGGGATCAGACA
>JBATLM010000147.1:0-4142 GCA_049289315.1 Cyclobacteriaceae bacterium | reverse complement strand
CTCATCACTGAGTCTCTTCCTCCACGAAGGAGCAATATTAACATCCACGCTCATGCAACTATTTTTTGGTTTATGGGCTTTTGTATAAGGTAGTAAAATAGAAAAAATTGATATTTTTGACCGAAATGGTAACTGAAATCACAGAAGGTATTAAAGTAAGCGTGGAAACGGAGTATCAACCCTCATACTCCAGCCCCAGCCAATACCACTATGTATTCACCTACAAAATTACCATAGAAAACCAGAGTGAGTTTACCATTCAACTTTTAAGAAGGCATTGGCAAATTTTTGATGCAGGGTTTAGCTCCAGAGAAGTAGATGGTGAGGGTGTGGTTGGGCAGCAACCTGTATTGGAACCCAACGAAACTCATAACTACGTTTCAGGATGTAATCTTAAATCAGGGATTGGAAAAATGATTGGCATCTATCTTATGGAGCGGATTGTTGACGGAACCCGATTTGAAGTAACTGTTCCTGAGTTTCACATGGTGGCGCCTTTGCGCCTCAACTAACGCATTGTCTTCTTGTAAGACGACTTTCTAATTTGAAATTACAACCCATCAGATCTTATTTATCGCATTGGCTCAACCAGGTGGACGAACATTCTATCCACTCCCCTTTCTTCTTTGATTTTTATAAAAACGTAATTAAAAAAAGTAGAAAGGCACCTGGCAATAGTAAAATTGAAGAGTTAAGAAACTCCCTGCTTAGCAATAACGATGAGGTGAACCTTGAAGACCTTGGAGCCGGATCTCGCATCCCTACAAACGACAAGAAATCCATTGCAGCAATAGCCAGGAACAGTATAAGTCCCGAAGCCATTTCAAAGTTGTATCAACACATTATTGCTTATAATGACTCAAAGTATATTGTAGAACTTGGCACCTCCATGGGATTGAATACCCTCTACCTGGCAGAAAAGAACGATGCAAGGGTAGTCACTTTTGAAGGAAGTAAGTCACTAGCAAATATTGCACTCACACATTTTGAGCTTTTTGAAAGCAAAAACATCCGATTGATTGAAGGTAACATTGACAATACGTTGACTGAATTCCTTCAAAATCCTGAGAAAATAAACTTTGCATTGCTGGATGCCAACCATCGTTACGCGCCCACCCTGCGTTACTTCAACCTTTTGGTAAGGCGATTCAACGACAAATCAATTTTAGTAGTGGATGATATTCACTGGTCGGAAGAGATGGAAAAAGCCTGGAAGGAACTCTATCAACACGAGCTTGTGTACGGCAGTATTGACCTTTTTCGCTGCGGTATTTTATTCTTTGATCCGGCCATTAACAAACAACATTTTGTCCTATCCCTCTGATAGTCCGGGAAATAACCTCTATTTTTACACCCCGAAACCGATAAAGAATTTATGAGTGAGGTAACACCCCAACCAGAAGAAACAAAAAAGCCCAATAACAGAACAGCCATCATTATCGCGCTGCTTTCTATCATCGTTATCATTCAGAGTATAAAGATTTATCTGGATTATCAGGGTAAGGTGGAAGTAAACCAACAATTGGCCACTACTGAGGAGGACCTTGCCACCACCATGCAACGCCTCAATGAGATTCAGGCAGAGCTGAATCAAAAAATAACAGACCTTGAAAAACTTGGAGGAGATATTACAGAATTAGAAAAAGCCAAGGCGGAAGTTGATGCTGAGTTAAAAACAACACGCAGCAGAACGAGCAAAAATATTAAAGAACTAAAAGACCGGGTAGGTGGCTACGAGCAGCTTTTGAAGCTAAAAGATGAGGAGCTCGATAAACTAAAGTCATTGAACAAGGAATTATATTCTGAAAACAGAAACTTAAAAACCACTCAAAACCAACTCAGTGACTCCATCAACCGGTTGGCAAAAAATACGGATGTGCTGGCCAATAAAGTGGCCATCGCTTCGCAGCTCAAAGCTGAAAACGTTTCCGTTGTATCTGTAAATAATAGAGGAAAAGAACGCACGTCTCCTTTTAGAAGCAAGCAGTTGGAGACCTTGAAAGTCGATTTCAACATCGCTGAAAACAAAGTGGCTCCTGTTGAGGGAAAAAAGATAATGATCAAGGTAACGGATGAAAACGGTCAGGTGATATTCGATGTAGCCAAGGGGTCAGGCACTTTTATGCTCGATGGAAAGGAAGAGTTTTATACTGTAGCCCAGGAAATCTTGTTTGACAATACGCGTCAGAAATTGAGTTTCATTTATGAAAAGGGCTCTGAATATGCCTCAGGCATGTACACCGCTGATATCTACACCGATGGCTACAAAATGGGTCAGATATCTTTTACCGTTAAGTAAAGGCGTCTTTCAATCTCATAAACTACCTAAATAGGCTCAAAAAGGCTTTTTTAGTGTTTAAAAATGATTCCATCTCTCTTTTGTGAAAGGAGGTGGTTTTCCTATCTTTGCACCTCATTTTTAAAAACTTATCAATAACAATGAAAAATTACGAGACAGTATTCATTTTGAATCCCGTTTTGTCTGTTGATCAGGCAAAGGATACTGTCGATAAGTTCGTTAAGGTGTTAACGGATGCGAAAGCAGACGTGATCAATGTAGAGCAATGGGGACTTAAAAAGCTGGCTTATCCAATCCAGAACAAGTCTACCGGTTTTTACAACCTTGTCGAATTTACGGCAGATACCCAATTGATTCACACTTTGGAAACAGAGTACAGAAGGGATGAATCGGTAATGCGCTTTTTAACTACAGCGCTAGACAAGCATGCGGTTACTTACAATGCCCGCAGACGCAAGGGAGAATTTAAGAAAAACAAGGAAAAACGCGCAGCCAAGGAGGAGCTACCAGCATGACATTAATGAACGAACCCATTAAGCGGGCAGAGATTAAACCTAAATACTGTCGCTTTAAGAAAAACGGTATCAAGTATATCGATTATAAAGATCCTGACTTTTTGATGAAATTTGTTAATGAGCAGGGCAAGCTATTGCCACGCAGATTAACAGGCACAAGCTGGAAATTTCAAAAGAGAGTATCTCAGGCTGTAAAAAGAGCACGTCACATGGCCTTTTTACCTTACGTTGGAGATTCATTAAAATAACCGAAACTTGAAATACAATGGAAATAATTCTTAAACAAGACATTCAAGGACTAGGCTACAAAAACGATGTTGTTAGTGTAAAGCCCGGATACGGTAGAAACTATTTGATTCCTAACGGATCAGCCATGATCGCCAATGATTCTAACAAAAGAATGATCGCAGAGAACGTTCGTCAGGCGGCACATAAAGCTGAAAAGTTGATTCAGGACGCTAAAGTACTTGCTGAGAGAATTGGTGAATTGACTATTGAAATAGGCACTAAGGCTGGTGAAAGCGGAAAAATATTTGGAGCCATCACTGTAAACCAAATTGCAGATATGCTAAAATCGAAAGGTTTTGATATCGATCGCAAGAAGGTAATCATGAAAGATGCACCCAAACAAATAGGAAGCTATACTGTAACACTTGACCTTCACAAAGAAGTGAAGCACGAGATTACAGTAAATGTTGTAGCTGAATAGTCTTTTATAAATACTAAGGAAGGTGATCTGAATCAGGTCACCTTTTTTTATGCTTCTTTTTTAGTGGCTTCTCGTTTTCGATTTCCCTGACCAGTTCCTTATACCAAGCCTCCCCATATCTGCGGATCAGTGGATCTTTGAGAAACTTATACACAGGTACTCCAAGCGATTGCCCCAAAACACAAGCCGCAGAGCACACACTCCACTTGTGGTAGTTGATCGCCTCAAAATCCTTTTTCTTAATAACCCGAATAGGATACAAGTGACAGGAAATAGGTTTCCTGAATTTTGTCTTTCCATCTAAATAGGCTTGTTCAATTCCACATTTAAGAACGCCTTCTTTATCATAATTCGCATAGGCGCATTCTTTGCCATTGATTGTGGGTGTAGAGAAATCGCCATCTTCATCTAACAAATAAGGCCCTTGCCGCTTAATGGCTTTTAGGCCTTCCTTGGTAATGTAAGGTTTGATCTCCTCTTGGATGGCCTTCATGATTGGAAGTTCATCATCATCCAATGGAGCCCCAAGGTCACCTTCTATACAGCAAGCGCCTTTGCATTTCTCCAGATTGCAAACAAACTCTACGTCTTTAATGTCATCCGATACAAGGATATCCCC
>JBATLM010000146.1:0-9271 GCA_049289315.1 Cyclobacteriaceae bacterium | reverse complement strand
GTAGTTTACTTTCAAACGGCCTACCAGGAAACAAGACTTTCCATTTTTTTTCCAGATATGAACGAACGGCCAAAATATCGTTTGGATTGGTTCTTACCACCATCATTCTATACTCTAATGGTCGGGTCAATGTGAATAAATGTTCGCTATCATCCTTTTGTTTCAGTCCGCTTAAATGATTTTTTACGACACCCACAATCCGATAGGGTTTATCGTTATAATAAAGTTGGGCGTCAATTGGATTTTTCAGGTCGTGATTCAATGCAAAGTTCTCATCAATGATGGCAGCAGATTCGTAATCAGTTTGATTGTCTTCAATGAAATCTCGCCCAATTACGATGTCCAATCCTACTACTCTAAAATAATCAATACCCGTTTCATAAATACTCGTTTTAAATACCGTTGTATCTAGTTTAACTGTACTATAGCGTGAAGTATAGGGGCCAATGTGATTAGCGGTGCCTGCGATGCTCTCAATTTTTGGATTTTCCGAAACTTCATTTTTTAGTTGTTCATACTCACTGTCGCCTTGTACGGAAACCATTAGAATATTTTGTTTATCATAACCCATGCTCATATTTTTCTGATAGACAGCGTTCTGCGTAAAAACTATTCCAGCAATAAACACAATAACCGAAAGTGAAAACTGAATTACTAAAAGACTCCGCGTGAGGTAACTTGTTCCTTTTATCCCCTTTTTACCCTTGAGCAACTCAATGGGATTGAATTTACTGTTTAACAATGCCGGATATATACCTGCCAGTAGCGCAGCTATAAATAACAAAACGATCAACGCGAGGAGTAAATTCAATTTATTCAGGTCGCTCAATCCATACTGAAGCTGCCACATCGTGGCAAATTGCGGTACGATGACTTGAGCTATTACCAATCCTGCAAGAATGGCTAATGAAATAGTAATGACCATTTCAATAAGAAACTGATGGACAATCTGCCACCTGCCTGAGCCAACTACTTTCCGTACGCCAATCTCTTTCAAGCGTTTCCCTGTTAAGGCTAACGTTGTATTGGTAAGGTTAAAGCAGGCGATTAATAATATGATAAAGCCCAGCGTACAAAAGATAATCAACGCGATAGTAGGGATCGGCAGCCGGAGATTACTCTGACTTACCTCACCATTTATAATTGGGGTGAAGAACGGTACTAATTCAAATGAAATCGAACGAGAGTCTTTTTGCTTTTCGTTTATTAATCGGGAGTACTTGCTCATCTGCTGACCAATAACGTGTCGCAGGTTAATATCAGTGAGTTTAAATAATACGGATGATGACTGATTTACATCCCATTGGTCCGGTTCGATCGAATGAGCATCCAAATATATTTCAATACGCATGAGTGCGTCAATGTTGAAAGATATGTTCAAGGGTAATTGTTCAAACACACCTCCCACGACCGCTTCATATTTTTTACTGTTAAATTCTACCATCACCACTTCCCCAATCGGATCCTTTTCATTAAAATATTTTCTTGCTGCTTGTTCACTTAAGAAAAGTGACTGTTTACTTTCAAAGTTTTTGTATGATCCCTGTGATAATCCCAGCTTGAACATTTTAAAAAAGGAAGGGTCGGCAAAGCTGATATTTTCATAAAAAGCATTCCCATCCTGACTCACAATACCATCCTCTTTAGAAAACCGTGTGAAGTCCTCAATGCCTGAAATTTCTTGCGCGGCCTGAGGAGCCATACCAATTGGGATCACCAGATTTTGATCGGACTTACCGACAGAAGTTTCCAAATGGTGTATCACTTTAACAACATGTTGAACCTGGTCATCACTAAAATATTCATCAAACTCAACATTGTAGGCGATAAGCAAATAAGCTGCCATGCAACAAGCCATGGCTATGCCCATACCGAATGTATTGATGAGGACATAGACCTTATTCCTTAACAGGTTGCGTATTGCTACTTTCAAATAATTCCTAATCATGCCCGAAATATTTAAACTGGAAAATCGCTATAACCAAGTTTAGACACAATAATCGGTCAGTGGGTTACAGGTGGTTTGCTTTTAAATTTCCGCTAATATCTGTATACTGAGAACTTCTCCACAGTGGAAAACCTCTCCCCTCAGGCTTTTTTAAATTCATTTGTATTATTTAATTATCCGCGAATGAGAAAGCGTTGGTTCAGTGGTATTCAAAATTGAAGTCGTTCAATCGTCCTGCTATTAATTGCCATTGTCACGGACGGGAAGGCTGGCTCTTTGATTGCTTTGAATGAGCAGTGGATTTGATGGGCAGGTAAATGTGCCATTGCACGGGTGCCCACTTTGTCCTGGCGGCATACAACACAACGACCATGTAAGTGGCGGGTGCTCCCTATATCGGTTACCTCCAATCTAGCGCCTTTTGCGTTTCCTTTCAAGTTCCGGAAAATTGACCGAAGGGCTTAGTAAGCCAACTATCATACTTCAGAAGGGTTATTGATTACACTTTGATTTATTCTTGTTGAGAATATCAGTTTTAACAAAGTCGCTTTTCAAAACAGGTATCCATTTAAAATCCGTAATTTCTGTTAAGGTAAAATTGTCTTCGGGATTAGAAGTAAGTAGCTTGTCTGCAAAATCATCTTCCATTCCTTTTAATTTGTCTAAATCGCAAGCTGACAATTCTCCCCTTGCTGCCTTTGCTCCTAGTTGATCTATTTCTTGTGGTTTTATTCCGTCATTCAATCGCACCACCACAGACTTTCCATTGTCAATACGTTGAACAGTAAACAATCCATCCATATTATCCGAAACATAAAACGTATTAAACTGGTACCTGCCGCCAGTTGTATAGATAGCAGCATCCGTAAGGCATGGCGAAGATTTACTTACAATTCGCGTATTGGTTCGGTCGATGATGCCATCTGAATATAGATTATTCATGGCCTGTTGCAATGCAAGGTGTCCTACTACCAGCCCATCACATAAATGACCATGAAATTTTACGAGATCATTCAAGTCAATGCTTGAATATTGCCTAATCGACCTTTTGAAAAATCTGTATCATTGACACTCATCCCCGTTTCAATGGTAGTATGTCTTTTTGGTAAGTACAGCTTAAACGTCTTGTCTCCTGTCGTGATCTCATTCAAGTGCCCCATGAAAGTTTGGTCGCCCTTCAAAAAGTGAACATGGACAAAGCTTTTTGAGCCCGTGAATATTCCTTGATGTTTCTCTGAATAGAAACCCAATAATTCTCCAGTACTGTTATCAAGCGTAAATATCTGCGAATTCACATTCTTCCTATAGCCTTCCACCTCCGGGTTTCGGGGTGTAACAATATGGGTGCTCATCTTATCAAACTGACCCACTACCCGAAATGCAAAAGGTTCATTTAAATCATAGCCTTTGTTCTTTGCAATGGTGGCCACTTTTTTCTGTATTTCTTCAACACTGTTTATCGGACCAGTTAAGTCAAATTCTTCCCAATCTTTCACATTGCTATAGACGAAAAATGGAGAACGAATATCCCAACTTTGACTCACCACTGCTTTGCCTTCAACAAAGGCAGAAGCAAAAAAGGGTTTGCCATTAACAACCATTATCTCACCCTTCATCCTATCGTAAGGTCCCATGCCGTACAAATTTGATTTATCGGTTAGGGTGTCTAGCCAAATTTTTAGGTCATAGGAGGTTCCCATGTCCTTCATCGCTCCTTTGGTAAATACCTTTGGGGTATTTTGGGCCATTAAGTTCTGCGTTAGAAAAGCAGCTAAGATTAAAATCAGATATATCCTTTTCATTGGTCTAGAGTTTCGATCACAAAATTATGTTAAATAAATATCCGGAAATAATGATGCAGAGAGTAACGATACCAAAAAAGATTGCAATCAATTTCATGGACATCACCTTTTTAAGCAAGGTCGCTTCTGGGATGGATAAACCTACCGTTGCCATCATAAAGGCGATGGCTGTACCAAGGGGTACGCCTTTGGCAACAAAAACTTGAATAACAGGAACAATTCCTGCGGCATTGGCATACATGGGTACGGCAACAAGAACTGCAAGCGGAACAGTCCACCATTCACCACCGCCTAAGTACCGGTTGAAGAAGTTTTCAGGAACATAGCCATGCATTGCAGCACCAATAGCAATCCCGATCACCACATAAAGGAGAACACCCTTTACAATATCCCAAGCGCCACGCGTGATTGCAGGAAGGCGTTGGTAGAATGTACGTTTCTCTTCTTCGTATCCGCCTTGTTGTATTTTATTGTCTAGAATCTTTTTCACCCAATCAGAAAGAAAAGGTTCGAGGTTGAATTTACTGAGCAACCAACCGCCAAGAGTACCCAATACAATACCTGAAACAACATAAATCAGAGTAGCTTTTACACCAAACATCCCAAGAAACATCGCCACGGCAACTTCATTCACTAATGGCGAAGTGATCAAAAAAGAGAACGTTACCCCTAGCGGAATTCCACCTTGTACAAAGCCAATAAATAGTGGAACCGAAGAGCACGAACAAAAAGGAGTGACAGCTCCAAAAACAGAAGAAAAAAAGTATTCTAGCCCGTAAAGCTTTTTTCTATTCAGGTAGTTCTTAAGTCGTTCAATGGGAAAATACGCATTCACGATTCCCATCAAAAAAACTATAACAAATAACAGGATCAGAATCTTGATCGTATCATACACAAAGAAATTCAGTGCAGTTCCTAAATGTGTCTCAGCGCCAATATTAAAAACTGAGTAGATGAGCCAATCGGCAATATCCTGTAACCAATCAAACATCTTATTTTAATTCTTTAATTAAGTTATTAGTACTATTTAAGTAACGTATAAACGTAACCCGGTTTAGCAACACTTTTGCTTATAAGGCATTACTTTTATAGTATTATAGTTGTCGGTTCTAATTAGCATCTATTATTATCTTCATCGCTTTTTCCTTTGAGGCATTTAAAAACACATCATATGCTTTTTCAATTTCAGAAAGCTTGTAATGATGCGTTATTAGTTTATCAAAAGGTGATTTATTAGCAGCAACTGCTTTTATAAGCATTGGTGTTGTGTTAGTGTTTACAAGACCTGTGGTAATAGTGAGGTTTTTAATCCATAAATCTTGGATTTGGAAATCTACTTTTTTAGCGTGAACTCCTACATTAGCAATGTTTCCACCAGGTTTAACTATGTTTTGACAAACATCCCAAGTTTGAGGGATACCTACCGCTTCAATGGCTACATCTACTCCTTCTTCACCAACAATTTTTGCAATATCTTCTTTAATGTTGTCAGATGGCTTAAGTATGTGTGTAGCTCCAAAAAATTTAGCCATTTCCAAACGATTTTCATCTAAATCAATCATTATGATAATTGCAGGCGAATAGAATTGGGCCGTAATTAAAACAGACATACCTACAGGGCCTGCACCCACGATGGCAATGGCATCTCCAGGTTTTACATTTCCATATTGTACGCCAATTTCGTGCCCAGTTGGTAATATGTCACTTAACAATACTGCTACATCATCATTTATGGTACTCGGTATTTTGTATAAACTATTGTCTGCATACGGTATTCTTGCGTATTCTGCTTGCACGCCATCAATCATATGCCCTAAAATCCAACCACCATCTTTACAATGTGCATAAAGTTGTTTTTTACAATATTCACAAGAACCGCAGGAAGTAATACAAGAAATAATCACTTTATCTCCAACCTTAAATTGAGAAACTCCCTCTCCAATTTCATCAATGATTCCAACACCCTCGTGGCCAAGAATAATACCGTCTTTCATATAAAGGTTTTTGCCTTTATAAATTCCCAAGTCTGTTCCGCAAATAGTAGTTTTTAAAATTTTTACTATGGCATCTGTCGTATTTTTAATCGTAGGTCTTGGTTTTTCTTCAAGAGCTATTTTGTGGTCTCCATGATAAACTAATGCTTTCATATGTATATTTTAAGGTTAATATTCGTGTTTATGGTTTTACCAATCAAACATCCTCAACAGTACTAATCGTGCCAGTAATGGTGCAAACCATTTTTACCGTATTGTAGATCGTTCCAAACTTTTCAATGTTCTTCTTTAGCAGGGCTGTATTTAGGTTTTTGTCGCTGCTGTAAATTGTCAAATTGTAAATGATGTTATCCATTCTTGGTGGATTCTCCAGACGAGTTGCATTGACCTCAAGCGTGGCTTTTGTATATGTAAATTTCAGCATATCCGAAAAGCGCTCCACATTCTTCAACATGCAGGCAGAAAATGAACCCAAGAATAGTTCAGCTGGATTGGGCAAGGTTTCAGCAGTTTTTTCAGTCGTACCAAAATCTATATTCGAATGTTTTATATGAACAACTGCATCCTGATTTGAAATGGATGAAGCTTTAATACGATAATCCATTTTTCTATTTTAAAAGATCCAACACTTCGCTTTTTGTAGGTACTCTCCCCTTAATTGTAATAACATCATCTATTACCAATGCTGGTGTGGTCATTATATTGAACTTCATAATTTCTTCAATATCTTCCACCTTTTCTATGGTTGCATCAATGTTGTTTTCAGATATTACATCTTTAACAACGCCTGTCATTGATTGACACTTGGCGCATCCTGTTCCTAATATTTTAATAGCTCTACTCATAACATTTGTGTTTTGTATATCGCCAATTGACGATATGGTTTTTTCGACATCCCAAAGCTTTGGTATCCGCTTTATAGGCTACCAGTTCCAAGCTTGCATCCTTTCTTATCGTAAAAATACGATAGGTTTCCGGGTAAAAATATGACGATTGTCACTTAAGGTGATTATTAGATGTTAATCGTTGACGGTACGGTGATTTAACTAATCTCAGACCTTCTAAGAGTGACTCTGAGGAGGATTAGAATTTCCAAAGGCTCAGAGTTTTTGGATATAAACTTCGGGAGTTTTCATTACTTACTCATACCTATTATTGATATTGAAATGGCTATTTGGAATAAACATTTTGTGAGCGGGTCGTTGTTTCTATTTCCTTGTCAGTTTGTATTTCAAATGAGTTGTCAAGTCTGACGGTATCACTTCTTCGATTTGCATGTCATATTTGTTTTTGTCGATGCCGTCAAAGAGTCGTATACCACCTCCTAAAAAAACGGGTGCAATGTGTATAAAAAATTCGTCCACAAGTCCAGTATTTAGAAATTGTTGAATAGTGTTTGCGCCACCTTGTATTCTTATGTCCCTCTCTTTAGCTGATTGCTTTGCTTTCTCCAAGGCACTTTCTATTCCATCATTGACGAAGTAAAAAGTTGTGGTTCCTTTTTGAACCCAAGGCTCTCGCATTTCGTGTGTCAATACATAAACGTCAGCTTTGTATAGATCATTTGGCCAACTGGCTTCACCTTCCTCAAACATACGTTTTCCCATAATGAACGAACCTGTTCGTTTAATTGTCTCTCTAATAAATTTGCCATCAGGTCCATCTTCTTTGCCTCCTTCAATTCCTAGGTATTCCCAGAAAGCTTTTTGATTAAACATCCATGAATGAATTTGCCCCGATACGCCACCCATAGGGTTTTTAGGACTTCTGTTATTTCCTGCAAAAAATCCATCAAGAGATATTCCACAGTCAAATATTATTTTGCTCATATTTTATCATCTGTTTTTGTCCGTATATTTTGTTGTTGAGATGGTCGTTATACAATATCCACTAACACTCGTGTATGTGTTCCGGCATGCAGGTGCCCCCCTACATAGGTCATCGCCAATCTAGCGCTTTTTGCGTTTCCGTTCGTTATTTCTTTTTTCCGAACAACAAAAGAGAATCGCCATCTTCAAACTCCTTGTACTCTTCGATCGATAGTACCTCAAAGTGTTTCTGGAACATTAGGTTTAGTGTCGCTTTAGTATTATAATTTACAAAGAGGCCTTTGAAAATTTCAGAACCCTCTCCTTTCCAAAAAGAATGGCATATTATTCCATTAGAATTTAGAATCTCATATTGTCTTTTAACCGAATCTATCAATTCATTATCATTCAAATGATGCAATACTTTGTTTGAATAAATTCCATCAAATTTCTTATTTGTTTTTAATGAAGTTGCGTCCAATTCAAGGAATTCTCCTTTTGGGTTTTTACTAATCAGGTGATTCAGAAATTCTGTTGAGTTATCCGAACCAGTAACCCTATAGGATTCATTCAGAATTTGCCAATCTGTTCCAGGTCCAGATCCAATTTCAAGAATGACTGAATCAGATGGCAAAATCTGTTTCAGACTTTCAATTAATTGCCTTCCATTAACATCTTTTGCTAATTTGATATATTCCTGAACAGACTCTTTTGTGTTATAGTACTTACCTGTCATAGGCGCAAATTTTTCAATGTACTACCCCTGTGCATGTGTTCGTTCCTGCTTACATAGGTCACCGCTAATCTAGCGATTTTTGTGATTCCGTTCAAGCTCCGAAAAACTTAGCGAGGAATCCAATCCACATTCATTTCCATATTTTATAATCGCATAAAGACAATATATGCATGTGCTGAATGTGCCACAACAAATAGTAGTGACAAGCATATATAAACCAACGAAAGATATGGAATTTTAAAAAATGCTTTGTTGCCTACTAGGCCAATTCCTACAAAAAAGATTATGGTCGTATAAGCTGGGGCCATAAATCCAATTAGGCTTTGACTCCAATTAGACTCAGGATTAAAAATCATGATAATCCAGGAAGAAAAATACAAAATGAGTCCGAGGCAATAGGCTATAAATCCAATCTTTTCCAATCTGCTCTTTAAGGAGAGAACCATAAATACAGGAAGCGCAAATAGAATAAACCGTATAAAGTTTTCACTGTAACTAACCAATTTTGGAATGTCTTTATCAAAAACATCAGGGCTGTAGCTTTTGGGTAAATAGTCAATAAGAATAATGTTCCATACTATAAGTGGGATTATGAGGAGGAAACAATTCAATAAGTATTTTCTACTCTTCATCTCTATTGACTCATTCTCTTAACGAACCGCAACGACAACATATGGCGCATATGCAGATTTCATAAGTCACTATAAAAATAACGTTTTAACTATTTTGGATAGTTAGGATGCGCCTTTACATCCCTAATCTGTCCCAGATGTCGAAACATGTGTTGAAAAACCATCATATATCGCTGATGAATGTTAGGCCCAAAATTGATATAGTGTATCCTAATATTTCTAGTATCAGTTTTTAAAAACTCAATGGATTCATTTGTCATTGTGATCAACCAAGTCATATTATCTTTTCCTTCATTATTACCTAGTGGCACACCGTATGTGAAAGGCTTTGAATAATCCGTAGTTATATTC
>JBATLM010000145.1:0-5660 GCA_049289315.1 Cyclobacteriaceae bacterium | reverse complement strand
CATCTACAATTTAACTAGAGAATTAAGCGCTCGTCAATAGGCGATGACACTTATAAAGATAAGCCAAATGACACCCAGAAAATGCCAGAAGTAAAAGACATTGGAAGTAAACAACATGGCCTTGGAGTGAATTTGAAAATTATTGAGGCGGAAGAACACCACCATCAGGAATAGGAGGCCGATCACAAGATGAAGAAAGTGAATGGCTGAGAAGGGAAGGAGAATATTCCTGCCTAGTGTATCTGCCTCAAGCAAGTAGTTCCACCCTATGATTTGAATTACACCGAACACTACGCCAAGACCAAGGGAAATGACCAACAGATAAACCGCCATTTGCAATTCATCTTTAGCAATGGCTTTTTGAGTAGCCACCAATCCTACACTGCTCAGAATAATGATAACGCTACCCAGATAAAATATTTTAGGGATTTCTACATCAGGCATGGCTTGAAGTAAGCCAGTCCCTAATAGTGCTGCGAATAGTAGTCCACTCGATACAATCAGCAGTTTCAACAACTGCTTTTGTGCATGCTGTAGCTTTGCTTTTTCGTTCAACCTGGAACGAACGATATCCTTAATCATTCTTCTGCTTAGGTTACAGTCTTGTATTAGAACCAATAACTCATCATTTGGTTCGTGATAGCCTTAATTATATTCTCCATCACCTCAAGTAAAATTACTTTGTAATTATTTGCCACTCTGTAACAGAAGTCACTGTTAATGTTACTGATATCAACCAATTTTATAGCAAGAAAGAAAACCTGAATTAAAGAAATGAAAAATATAAATAGGAGTCTCATGTTAATGGCCTTAGTCTTTATCTTTTCAGCAACCAGTTGCAGTGAAGATGACGCAGTGCCACAAAACAATGAAAACTCAAATATTAATTCGACCAACCTGCAGGCACAATTAGATGGCCTACCCATGGAGACACTAAGTGCGGAGGAGCAAAGCAGTCTCCTGTTCATGAGAGAAGAAGAAAAGCTGGCGAGGGATGTTTACATTACACTGTTCGATGAGTGGGGAGTAAATATATTTTCGAACATTTCTAAGAGTGAACAAACCCACATGGATGCCGTATTGTTGCTGCTCACTAAATATTCATTATCTGACCCAGTAGGTTCAAATGGCGTTGGTGTCTTTAGCAATGTTGAGTTGCAACGCCTCTATGATCAATTGCTAATCCAGGGAAAAATCAGTTTGCTGAATGCTTACCAGGTGGGAGCTACTATCGAAGACCTTGATATTTTTGATTTGGCTAATGCATTGGATAACAATGACAATCAGGATATCCAATTGGTTTACGAAATGCTTTCTAAAGGCAGTCGCAATCACATGAGGTCCTTTTATGATAAGATTTTAAATGTTGGAGGCAGCTACACACCTCAATACATTTCGCAGGCAGATTTTGATGCCATTATCAATAGCCCGAAGGAAACAGGGTTTTAATTCAACATTTCATAGATAAGGGATCGCCACAGACCGCCACTCTCACGCCTCCCTGCCTTCGTGATGACGTGTAGGGGTGGTTGTGCATTTCATATTAGCTAACACAGCTCCCTCTCCTGTGCCGTGTCCGCCCACTGGCGGAGAGAGGGTTGGGCCTGTCAGCCATAGCTTAGCGAAGGCTGGGTGAGGTCGAACAGGTTTAAGGGAAAGCATTCCATAGTCGTAAGATTCTTCCAACCTGCGGCTGGTAGGCACTCACACTGCTCAAGCCGATAGCTATCGAGAACTATCACAGACTCCTTATGAATAACAAAAATACTATCCGCTCTTGCGAACAAATATTGATTTCAGTGCCATCGCTCCGAAACCATCTACTTTGCAATCAATATTATGATCACCACTAGTAAGCTTAATGTTCTTCACCTTGGTTCCTGCTTTGATGGCTTTGGTCGCACCCTTCACCGGCAGGTCTTTTACAATCACTACGGTGTCCCCATCTTGTAGTACCGTTCCGTTGGAATCTTTCACCACAGACGAATCATCGGCTACTTCTTCTGTTTCTGTTACTTCATTGGGTATCCATTCGTGACCACATTCCGGGCACATCATGGAAGTACCGGTAGGGTAGGCGTATATCGATTGGCATTTAGGGCATGTAGTAGAGTCTGGCATAGTGTTGAATTTTGGCAAAAATAATCAAGTTGGTGGAACGGTAAAGGATAAAGAATACAATAGGTGTTGAAATGGCATACCTTTAAACGGGGTTATAGGGTCAAAGCTGTTTTAAGTGTTAAAGTAATACGACACTGACAAGCGTTTCAAATTATTATGGTATAATGGTATTGAATGTATTGTAGATTATTTGTCCTCCTTAGTTTATTAACGCAGTTCTCCTGTAAGGATGACTCACCTGCAATCGTGCCATCGAGTAGTCAATGTGTAACATCATCTGAAGCGTTTCCGCAGTTTATCGAGTTACCTCCCGTTGGTGACAACGGATCTTATGATCCTACATTGGCTGGAGACCCTGAGACACAACGGGTATGGATGGTCTTTTCGAGAGTAAGCGGGGCAGGAGGCGAAGGCCAAGTTAGTTCTCACTTAGCATTCAGCGATGATCATGGCAGCACATGGTGCTATGCCAACGAAATAAACTCATCACAAAAAGTTGAATTGTCGCAATTGCCAAACGAATTCACTTCTGCAGTTTCAGCTCATTGGAGTCATGAAGTACCCAGCATTGCGTTCGACCCCAGTGCCGCTGTGGATCAAAGGTGGCGCATGACCTGGCATCGTTATCTGCATGTGGATGACGGTGTTGCCGGAAATGATGACAGACAATTCGCCTATGGTTGGATAGGGATGAAATCGGCATCGGATCCTTTATTACTAGCGGAAGCCCCGGAAGTAAAATTGTTCAGTGGGTTAGGCTATTACAAGGATGTGGAAACTGAACAATATAATAATAGCATAGGTGGCTTACCACAGGTGAGGTTGCATGAGTTGCATCCAGATTTATCAGGGGCAGTATTATTCACCGAGCCAGGTATGCAAGTTGATCAAAATGAATTGTATGTGACCTTACTCATGGGAGAAGTAACAGTTGGTAATTCAGTCGTGCTGTTAAAATATAATAACTCAAACTCATGGAGCTATGTGTCTACATTACTTACTCCAGCAGATGCCCAAACCATGAATCCAAAATGGACGGGTTTTTCTGCGACAGACTTATTCATCCAAGATAGTCAGGCCTATTTATTGGTTTCACCAGTTGAAGTACAATATGATGGTGTGTTACTGTTTAAGTTGGATCTACCCAGTGGAAAACTTGACTCAACTGGCAATGGTCCAGATATAATATGGAGCTTACCCACTACCAACAGTTCAACCGTTTTTCAAACTGGTGTGGGTACCTATGATCCACTGAGTTATAATTCTGGCATCATTTACGGTGATGCACTAAGTATTACACCACAGTTTCGGGTTTATGCTTCTGGGTTTATTCCGGAATAGGCACACAATGCTCTACGCTGCTTTCGCGATGATGTGCAAATAGAACGAGGGGTCTTTGAATTTCAAAAAGACTTTCGATAACTATACGGAAGACACCTTCGTAAATCCTTCTCACGCAACGTGATGCAGCAATCCCTAACTAACAGCACACAGCTAATAACTCACGAATAAAAGCGAAACTCTTTCCTCCATTAAAGAGATAACCAAAATAATTATTTCACAAACAGTGGTTCAGGTGTAACTAAAGTCACCAAGTAGGAGATATCCCTTCTCTACCTTTGTGTAAAATTTACAGCGTGAATGAAAAAAGTACTGTTTTTATCTATACTCATAGGGCTTACGGTTACGTATCCGCTTTTCAGTCAGGATACCCTAAGCATATCAAAAGCGGAGTTGTTAGAAAATCTAAACTCGAATAACTTTCAAATTAGGATAGCAGATCAACAGGTTAAGATGGCCAAGTCAGATTACCGTCAGTCCAACGCCCTCTACCTTCCCTCAGTATCTGCTTCTTACACAGCAATATCCACCACCAATCCGTTGATGGCATTTGGTTCTAAACTGAACCAGGAAATATTGACACCTGCAGACTTTGACCCTGCTCGACTTAACAATCCTAGTAACACTCAAAACTTTGCTACGGAGATACTTATACTTCAGCCTTTACTAAATCTAGATGGAGTATATGAGCGGCAAGCAGCTAAGATTCAGCAGGAAGCGTATGAACTACAGTCAGACAGAACGAAGGAGGCAATAGGGCTGGAGGTAAGCAAAGCTTACATGCAATTGCAATTGGCTTATGAAGCCGTTGAGGTATTGGAGCAAGCAAAATTCACCTCTCAGAAAGGAGTAAAAATGCTAACAGATTATTATGGAGAAGGGTTGATCCAAAAATCAGACCTATTGGCGGTGCAAGTAAGGGCTACAGAAGTTGCTAACCAGTTGAGGTATGCCAAAAGTAATATCAGGAATGCTTCTGATTACATAGGCTTTTTAATGGGGAAAGGTGCGGAAGAAAAAATTTATAAGCCAACCGAGCGTGCACCCCTGTCCATTGAGCAAGCAGATTATATACAAATGTTACCCTCTTCAAGAAAAGATCTTTTGGCTATGGACAAGTCGGTAGTAGGATATGAGAAAATGTTGCAGTCCAGTAAGATGAAGTTCTTACCAACGATCAATGCATTTGGCAGCTATCAGTTGTATGACGATCAACTTTTTGGATTGGATGCCTCTGGCTACTTGATTGGGGCTAAACTTTCATGGAGCTTATTTGACGGATACAAATCTGTTGGAAAAATGTCTAAGGCAAAGGCTCAAACCGAAAAGGCAAGAATGGAAAATGAGCAATACAAAATGCAACAACAGATGGAATTGAATAAGACCAACCGTCAATTGACAGATGCTAGCAGCAAAGTAGATCTCACTCACATGGCGCTCAATCAATCAAGTGAGGCCTACAAAATAAGAAAAGATCGCTTCGAAGAAGGGTTAGAGAAAACCACAGACTTACTCATGGCCGAAACACAAATGTTCCAGAAAGAACTGGAGTTCAGACAAGCCATTTTTGAATACAATTTCACCAAAGAATATCTCGAATTTTTAACACGATAAAGATGAAAGTTTTACAAAATATAATTATTGCTGCTGTCGCACTGGGTACTTTAAGTTGTGATGGAGATCAGAACCGAAGCAGTGTGCAGCTGCCTTCTGTTGAAGTAAGTGTTGCAACGGTTGCCTCGATTGCGTCAGAAGGATTGTTTACGGCAAGTGGAAAAATCGAAGCGCGCAACAGTGCCAACCTGAGTACGCGCATTATGGGTAACGTGATTCAACTTCATGTCAACGTAGGGGAGCAAGTGAAGGAGGGACAATTGTTGGTGTCTATCAGCAGTGCAGACCTCAGAGCAAAAAAAGGACAAGTAGAAGCATCTATCAGTCAGGCTAAGTCGGCTTATGAAAGTGCCAAAAAAGATTACGAGCGTTTTAAGTCGCTCTATGAAAAAGGCAGTGCCTCTGAAAAAGAACTGGAAGGGATGACCACCCAGTATGAAATGGCGAAGGCTGGATTGGAAGGAGCCAATCAAATGATGAAGGAAGTGCAGGCGCAGTTTGCCTTTACCAATATCGTTGCTCCGTTTTCAGGAGTAGTTGCCAACACTTTTGTAAAGGTGGGCGACATAGCAGCACCTGGTATG
>JBATLM010000144.1:0-8876 GCA_049289315.1 Cyclobacteriaceae bacterium | reverse complement strand
GCCCTCACCCTGGGTACTACAGCAGACGTGTTGTTGCTTTGTAATGGCGACACCAATGGAACGGGGACATTTACAGCGGCAGGAGGAACGGGTGCGTACACATTTACTGTTGACAGTAACACCACAGGGGGAACTGAAACTCCAGGTGCTAGTACTTTTGGTTTGACCAATGCAGGAGTAGGTGCTATTACTGTTACAGTAACGGATGCCAATTTATGTACAGCACAAGCCACTATCAATATCACTGAGCCGCCAGCACTTACGTTAACTGGACCTGATGTTTTAACCAGTTGTAACGGGACATCAGATGCGACAATAACATTCACTTCCGCAGGAGGCACACCAGGTTATTCGTTTACAGTTGATGCGAACACAACGGGAGGTACCCCGACTTTAAATGCCACCACTGCGGTCATAAACAATGCAGGAATTGGATTCGTAACAGTAACCGTAACAGATGGCAATTTTTGTACGACTCAACATACCATCAATGTTACACAACCCCCTTTGTTAACGTTGACGACTTCTGCTGATTTCGTACTCTCCTGTAATGGAGACACCAATGGCTCAGGGACGTTTACAGCGGCAGGTGGTACAGGGGCTTACACCTTTACAGTAGATAGCAATACAACAGGTGGCACTGTAACACCTGGAGCTGCCACGTTTGATTTTTCGAATGCGGGGGTAGGTTCTATTACAGTCACAGTAACGGATGCCAATTTGTGTACTGCTCAGGCTACTATTAACGTAACTCAACCACCAGCCCTCACCCTGGGTACTACAGCAGACGTGTTGTTGCTTTGTAATGGCGACACCAATGGAACGGGGACATTTACAGCGGCAGGAGGAACGGGTGCGTACACATTTACTGTTGACAGTAACACTACAGGCGGGACAGAAACACCTGGAGTAAGCACTTTTGATTTCACTAATGCTGGAGCTGGACAAATAACGGTAACGGTCACGGATGCCAATTTATGTACCGCACAGGCTACGATCAATGTAAATCCAGCAGCTCCAGTTTCTGCAACGATTTCGGGCTCGCCAACTTCTTGTGTGGGACAGAATGCGGCAATCACCATTAACTTTGTAGGTGCAGGACCTACCTGGGATTTTACATATACTGATGGTTCTACGAATTTCAATCGGACCACAGGAGCTAATCCCCACACAGAAGTTGTATCCCCTATTTTGTCAACCACGTATAGTCTGGTCTCAGTTACGGATGCGACCTGCGGAGCTGGAACGGTAAGTGGATCTGCAACAGTAACAGTTAGTCCTATTGGAGGTAACCCTGCCACTTTCGGATCAGAAACCTGGTTGGCATATGTGTATGATGATAGCGGTAGCCCCGCACCACCTGCAACCAATATTGATTTTAATAATACAAAATACCGGGGCTTTCTTAATGATACTGAAATTGCATCAATAAGTGGATTCTCTAGTTATGATGTGACCACCGATGCCTTTAACCTGAATTTATCTAACACTGTTCCTGTAGATGGTCCAAATATTTGTGGATCCTACCTTGATGATTTCAGTATCAGGTTTAGGATGACTAAAACATTTGCGGCAGGTATTTACACGTTTACAGTAGGTGCCGATGATGGAGTGCGTTTGCTTGTTGATGGTGTGAGCGTGTTACCAGCGGGTGCATTTAGTACACATGCTTTCACGACCTATAATTCTGCACCTTTGTGTCTTACAGCTGGTGCCCACAATTTGGTAATTGAGTATTTTGACAGAGCTGGCTTTTCGAGGGTAGACTTTAACTACAGTTCTATTCTGGCTCCTACAGTTGCCACACCAATATCTCTTTGCATTAATTCAGCGACCCCAACTTTGAGTGCATCGAGTGCGGGAGCGATTGATTACAAGTGGTATACGGATGTTGCACTTACTAACCCACCGATATTTACGGGAGCTAATTATACTCCGGCCGGGGCGCAACTGGATATGGCCACAGTTGGAACAACTGACTTTTTTGTAACCGCTGTGTATGCTTGTGGAGAAACTCCTGCAGCGCAAGTAACGGTAGATGTTACAAGTGGAGCCAACATTGTGTTACCAGCCACACCATTTCAAGTGTGTGATGGTGGAGGTAATGTTACTTTAACTGATTTTATATCAGCTACCCCGATGATGGGAACATTCACTTTTACCGGAACTGGGATAGTTGGAACTGGGCCTGACTTTGACCCCGCTGGATTAGGAGGGACTACAAATACAATTACAGTTGATTACGTATCAGGTACTTGCTCTACTTCTGCCACTTTTGATATTGTTACTAACGCTACGATAACAGTACCAGCCGCAACTTCCGCATGTGAGTCGGGTGGAATTGTTGACCTGACTACTTTGGTTAGTGGGAATTCTGCTGGGGGTACTTTTTCTTTTGCGGGAACAGGTGTAGTGGGTATTGGCCCGGACTTTGATCCTAGTGGTCTTACAGGACTTACCACAATTACGGTTGATTATTCGGTTGGAGGTTGCAATGCTCCCACGCAGATGTTTGATATTGATGTAGTGCCTAACATATCTCTCACTCCACCAGGCACACCAACTACAATTTGTCCGAGTGATCCCCAATTTGATTTAACTCCCCTTATTACCCCTAATCAGCCGGGTGGAATATTTACTTTCTCGGGTGTGGGTGTAGTAGGAACTGGGCCTAATTTTGATCCTTCGGGTTCTGCTGGTTCAACCGTTACGATCAATGTTACTTACAGTTTAAACGGTTGTATCTCCAATACTACTTTTCCAATAACCGTACGACCAACAAATGATCCATTGTGTGGAGGGCCTACAGGAAATTGTAGCACGGTAATAATTAATCCTATAGCTTCTGCAGCAGTCTGCTCGCCAACAGATGGATCCATATTTTTTGATGTGAGCCCAACCATACCTACTATAAATAATACAGGGGTAACCATTTCTATTCAAGGTGTGACCTCGTCATTTAATCTTACTAAGTTGAATGAGTTTACTTTTGATAAACTTCCTGTAGGAACTTATGACTATACCATAGAGTACGGAGATCCTGGTTGTATTAAAACTGGACAGGTTACCGTTTTACTCGGCCCTGATGTAGTTGATTTTACAGTTGCACCTAATACTGTCAATTGTTTTGGTAGTGGAGGCGGAGTTATTCTTTCATCCATTAATGGATCAGATTTAGCTGACTATGCTTATGAGGTAACTCAGTCGGGAGCTGTAGTAGCTACGGGTACGATTACACAATTGCAATCATTAGGAGCAGTTACAGTGGCAGGTTTTGGAAGTGGTAATTTTGAAATCAAATTATCGCAGGACCAATCGGCAACTACGAGTTGTCCAAGCCCTGTTCAGTCAGCTCGCAAACCGTTTACCGTCACCAGTCCTACAGCAAGTCTTGATACATTGTATGTAAAGAAAACGATATCTGTCCCTGATCTACCTACGGGCTCAATGATTGTTGGGATAAGTGAGAGTTTGCAAGAGCCTTACGAGGTAAGATTGGAATTGACACAACCGCTGTTCCCGGGCCAGGTGTTTGCTCAGGATTTTACAGTAGCCACAAGAAACGCACTTAACTTAAAAGTAGAGTTTGCAGCTTCGAATTTATTTGCTGGAGGATACTTACTGTCTTTGAGAGATTCATTGGGATGTAGGAAAGATTATGCAATTACTATAGATGTTGACAACAACCTGATGGTGCCCAATATCTTCACACCCAATGGTGATGGAGTCAATGAAGTATTCTTTATACGCAACATGCCAGATGCCACGGAAGTAATGATTACCAATCGATGGGGTAAGCAAGTCTTCTCATCCAAAAATTATCAGAATGATTGGGATGGGGGAGATGTATCGGACGGTGTGTACTACTATCGTATTAATGCAGCCGGACAGAGTTACTCGGGATGGTTAGAGGTACTAAGAGGGAAGTAATTGTTATAGGGCAGCTAGAAACTTCATGGTATCTACGTTGTCTGCATAGTCTTCTAATTCGGGCACTTGGGCTTTTCCAAAATCGATACTTCCTTTGAACCAACCTTTGGCAGATAGAACACACTGCAATTTTTCGCTATGCTGTGCAATCTTATTTTTTAAGTCTTTCTGATCAGAATACCTTTCGTAGAACATTACAGAAATTGGAGAAACTAACTTATCACTTTCCACCATCAGGATGGCTCCATTGTCGTAGAAGTGTTTTAGGTTGGTAAGATGGATGGAACGTTGGTAATTGTAGTTGTTTGCGTATTTATTATGGTTGACAATATCGGTGAACTTTTCCCATTCGCGCAATAATGGAACTAGGTCATATTCTTCAGGGATATACAATTTGGAAACATTCCTGCATCCAAGCCCAAAGTATTGAAATGTATCGTTACCAAGTGTTTCCAACTCGTTGTTTGTTTCTCCACCTATCAGAATAGCACAAGACGACCTGTTCTTGCGAATGATGTGGGGAACATTTTTAAAATAATACGAAAAGTACCTTCCTGTATTATCACTTCCTGTAGCTATGGCAGCATCATATTGATGAAGGCGCTCTTCAAAAGTAGCAAGAGCAGAAAAACGTGGTTCAATCTCAGAAAGCATTTTGTGAACAAAGGGCATTAATTCTGAGTCTTGATTGCTTAACTTAATTTGGGCGCGATGCCCAGCTAACAGAATGCACAGATAGTCATGAAATCCAACCAGTGGAATATTACCTGCCATAGCAACGCCAACAGTCTTACTGCTGCTCTCGTTGATTGTATATTTTGATAGCCACCTGTCTAATTTTCCTTGATTGAGAAAAATGCTAATTCCATCTATGGCAAGTTTTATATTGTCATCTGTAAACCAGGGATTTTTTATACGAGCTTTGTTGGATATAGTTTCCAGATCATCCTTTGGCAATTGTTTCAACTGACTACCAAGTTTGCTAAATGCCGCTTTTCTTTCTTCTAGATTCATGGTGTGTTTACTAAACTTTTGTGGTGCCTTTCTTGTTTGAAGGATTGGATTAGAATCGTATTTTTGTGCGAAATTACTCGGATTCGATAGATTTTTAAAGGCATGGCAATAAAGATAACAGATGAGTGCATTAATTGTGGGGCTTGCGAACCAGAATGCCCTAACACAGCAATCTATGAAGGTGGTATAGAATGGACTTGGGCAGGGGGAACAGCATTAGCTGATGAGGTTGTGTTAGGAGATGGTTCAAAAGTGGACGCTAATAGTGATCAAACTCCCGTTTCTGATGAGTTTTATTATATCGTATCAGGCAAGTGTACAGAGTGCACGGGTTTTCATGAAGAACCTCAGTGCGCTGCGGTGTGTCCAGTAGATTGCTGTGTACCAGATCCTGACATGGTAGAAACAAAAGAGGTGCTTACTTCAAAGAAAGCATGGTTGCATAACGAGCAACTTCAAAACTAGTTGCTCTTATTACTTTAGTGTAAACTTGAGATTGTAAAAAAAAACCAGCAAGTAGCTATCGCATTTTCGATCTTTTGATCAGGTAGGCTTGCAAGACCTCGAAATAATTACCCTGTGCATCAGCAGAAATAAAATCAATCTTGAGCTGATTGCATTTAAGTTTTAACTCTTTATGGAAGGAGGAGAGTTGTGTCGTGAATCGCTCCCTGATTTCAGCTGGATTTAACTTTATCTTTTCCCTGCTTTCAAGATCGATAAACTCATAGGGCCTTTCATCGAATTCAAAATCAAGTTCAGTTTGGTGATCGGTAACATGAAATAAGAGCACCTCATGTTTGTTGTGTTTCAAATGTTGCAGTGCTTTAAAGATTTCATTAGTGTCTTCATCTCCATCAAACATATCGCTGAACAGTACAATCAGTGATCTTCTATGCGTTTTCTCGGCTATCTCGTGCAGCACATTGGCCACTTTGGTCGACTTAGGTTCTTTTGCACCCTGGTCAATGGCCCTTTCAAGTAATTGAAAGATTTTATCGAGATGGGAGGGAGTAGATTTAATGGGAGTGAACTCCTCGATTTTATCGGAAAACAGACATAGCCCTACCGCATCGCGCTGCTTATGAAGCAAATAGCTAATAGCTGAGGCTGCATATATGCTGAATTTAAACTTGGCTAGTGAATCGGATGGGTAATACATTGAGGAGGAGCAGTCAATAGCGATAAGGCATCGGAGGTTGGTCTCCTCTTCATACTGTTTGGTATACAGCCGGTCCGTTCTTGCAAATACTTTCCAATCGATATGACGTGTGCTCTGCCCTTCATTATATAGTCGATGCTCAGCAAACTCTACAGAAAAACCATGATAGGGAGACTTGTGTAAACCTGTGATAAAGCCTTCCACTAGCTGTCTGGCTAACAACTCAAGGCTGGCAGATTGCTTTATGTTATCGAAATTAATTTTCACGAATTTTGGAAATAAGAGATATACCCAACTAATTAGGGGCCTGTACAAACTTTATATAACACACTATCGGCATTTATAGTGCCTTAAGTTTGTGATAAATTTATAAAATACTATCTTCGATTAGATCAATTTACCTCAAAATTCACAACTAAACCCAGATTCGTGGAAGAGAATAAGAATAACGGAAGGGATGAAATATTTTCGGAGAAAGTGAAAGCTGGAAAGCGGACATACTTCTTTGATGTAAAGGCAACCCGATCAAACGATTATTACCTGACCATTACAGAAAGTAAGAAGCGTTACAACAAGGATGATGAAGGTTTTACATACGAGAAGCACAAAATCTTCCTGTATAAGGAAGACTTTAACAAATTCGTTGATGCTTTGAACAACACGGTCAATCATGTGAAAACAGAGCTGATGCCTGAGGTAGATTTTGAGCAGTTTGATCAGCCTCGCGAGGCGCGTGAAGAGGCCAAAACCTCAACCATTGATACGGAATTAAAGTGGGACTAGCTCCCATCCTATACCTAGATTGAGAAAAGCCCTGATCCCCGGATCGGGGCTTTTCTTTTGTGGTACCCTGCATTCATTTGTTGTGATTATATTTGCCACTTTTTAAGACGGAATTATATATAATTATGGCACTCAGATGTGGAATTGTTGGGCTTCCCAACGTTGGTAAATCAACCCTCTTCAATGCATTATCAAATAATAAAGCAGAGGCAGCAAACTTTCCTTTCTGCACTATTGAGCCCAATGTGGGCGTAATTGCTGTTCCTGACGAACGGCTAGATATTTTAAAAGAGCTGGTCAACCCGCAAAGAGTTTTGCCCACAGCATTTGAGTTTGTGGATATTGCCGGTTTGGTAAAAGGAGCGAGCAAAGGTGAGGGTCTAGGGAATCAATTTCTGGCTAACATCCGTGAAGTAGATGCTATTGCCCATGTGGTGAGGTGCTTTGAAGATGATAACATTATCCATGTAGATGGAAGGATCAAACCTATCGCTGATAAGGAGATTATTGACACTGAGTTACAGTTAAAAGACTTGGAGTCTGTGGAGAAAAAGATTGCCAAAACTGAGCGAACGGTTAAAGGGGGAGACCCTAAGGCCAAAAAAGAATTGGTTAGCCTGAAGCTATTCAGGGACGCCTTGTTGGAGGGTAAGAATATCAGGGTGGTAGAAGCCAGCGATGAAGACAAATCCGCCATTGAGGATTTGCAATTACTTACGGCTAAACCAGTAGTGTATGTGGCCAATGTAGAGGAGGCATGTGTACATACTGGTAACGCATTCTCAAAGGAATTGGCTGCCAAAGCAAAAGAAGAAGGAGCAGAGACCATCGTGGTGTGTGCAGCTATTGAAGCCCAAATTGCGGAGCTGGATACGGTGGAGGACAGAGAGCTCTTTTTGGAAGAATACGGACTAAAAGAATCAGGGCTGGGCAAGCTGGTGAAGGCTACTTATACCTTGCTGGATTTGATTACCTACTTCACAGCAGGGGTTCAGGAGGTACGGGCCTGGACCATTGAAAAGGGGTGGAAAGCACCTCAGGCAGCAGGAGTTATACATACAGATTTTGAAAAAGGCTTTATTAAAGCGGAAGTAATTAAACTAGCTGATTATCAACAATATAAGACTGAGGCAGGATGCCGTGAAGCCGGTAAATTAGCCATCGAAGGGAAAGAATATGTAGTTAAAGACGGTGATATCATGCACTTTAGGTTTAATGTTTAAATAATCCTTACATCAGAACGCCCGATTAGCCTGATTTTTAGTATTTTAGCTACCCGCAATTCACTTTTTTAGCGGTACTTATAAGGTTATTTTTTTAAGACATAATCCGCAGGCGTTGAGAATCCGGATCGTTTTTTCGCTTAAGAATAGAGGGGCTTATGTTCCTTTTCATCACCAGTTTTTATTGGCTCAAACCATTAAGGGGTTGATCATGATTGGTGGCAATAAGGAGTTTGCCGACTATAAACAATTCAATTTTTCTGGCCTTAAGGGGCAAATTAAAATTAGCCGAAAGGGGCTTCATTTCTTTTCTTCTAAGATCACGCTGGTTTTTTCAGCTGCTGATCAACCTTTCCTCGATTACTTTTTAGGAGTGCTCTTTGCCCAAAAGGATTTGATGATAGGAAACCTGCAGCTCATCCCTGAGTCTTTTGAAAATGAAGATCCTGTGACTATCACAGATTCGGTTAAGTTCCTCTGTATTTCGCCCATCGTTTTATTACCAGGGGCTTTCAATAATGACAATGCAAAGCGGTTTATTTCTCCGGAGGAGGATGAGTTTTCGGATTTGCTGTATGACTCTACCATTGCAAGAATGGAGGCCAGTGGTAAATATACTCCTGAGCAATTGGCTGACTTTTATAAATTTCAGGTAGTAGCAGATCAGGAGTACATCAACAAAATTCAATCATCTCACAAGAAGTTTGCCCGTATTTATCCGGTCTACGATTCGGATATAAAATTTGAGGTAAGGGGGTATACAT
>JBATLM010000143.1:0-7109 GCA_049289315.1 Cyclobacteriaceae bacterium | reverse complement strand
CTTGGAAAGAGAGCCATTCACCCTTTTGCTAAAAAGACGCTACCAGTAACTATTGATTATCGAGAAGTGGCTAATCACTTCTTACGAGACAACCGTTTTCATTTTCTTTCCATTCTGATAAAGGATTTTAAAAATACTTCGAGGGAGAACCTGACGCAGATCTCGGATTTCATTTCTTATTGCGAGGTTAATTTTCAAAGGCTAGCGCGTAATATTGAAGATGGCAATTCCAATGGAGGGGTGTCTGCTTTCTCGAATTCCATTACAGAGGAGATGGAAAAACTGGTGACAAGAAATAAGGATTTGGTGCGTTTGTACGAGGGAAGAATGCAATTAGAGTACAGAAAAAATGTATCGCAAATGGCGCATTATATGGAGCGTATTCGCGTGAACAAGGAGTTGGAAAAGAAAAGAAGAAAGAAAGCATTTTACCTGGACAAGAAAGAGGCGGTACAAAGCTTTCCACCACTATGGGAGGAACGCCATGTTCTAAATCTAAATACTGCGCTCTCCAATGTGTATATGCTTGATTTTTTAGGGTATCTGGAAGGAGCGTTGAAGCAATTCAAAGTGAAACTCAATCAATGGATTGTTCGGGAAAGCAATGAACCTGTGGAATTGATAAAAGCTTCATTAGTAAAATTGAAAGAAGCTCCAATTGAAAAGCGGCAGCCAATTATTCCCACATGGAATGTTGATGGAACTAGATTGTTAGATGACTTCGAGGTGATGAGTGACAAACTTGTGACTTATGCCAAAACATTGCCAGATGAAATTAAAGTAGCCTCAGAAGAGGAGGAGGGAGAGTTATCACTTCCTTTAAGTTCTTTACTTATTTATCTCGTTGAGATCAGACTTGCCGGACCCTTCTATGATTATCTTGAAACGCTGCAGGATAAATTAATGCAATCCAGTTTATTGATTCAAGATCAGGCTAACCTGTCCATATTTAATGTTTACAATGCAGATGAGGAGGAACGAGAAACTCTTGTTGGTGATTTGATTGGTCCTGTGATCACTACTATCGAGTTTGAACAAAAGAAAATGAGTGCTCTTGGGGAAGAATCATTTGATCAATTGGATCACTTGCTATCTGAATTGAGAGATTCTTTGCATGTTTCTACACTTACTACCAATGTCAGCGAATTCGCCCAACTTATCCGTCAACATAAAAGTAATAAGATAACTTCTCGGTTTGGCTCGGTGCTGTCTCAGTGGAGTGAAAAAGCCTATGCAATATTTGTAAGCTTACTTTACTCTCAAAGTAAAGGAGTATTGCTTGCAGAGCGTTTTGCAACGTCTGATCAAACGCCATTCGCTGAACGATTATTAAAAACCATTGACAGTGTTACTCCTGATCAGAAGATTCTGCAAAAGCTTCCCCATTACTACACCATGTTGTTCAGTGGACGTTCTAGTATCAGTGATAATTTTTGGGTGAAGCGTCCCGAGGAGGAAAGCCAATTGCAATTAGCCTTAAACAGGTATAGGGCTGGAGTGCCGGGAATGATAACTGTACTGGGTGAGAGAAATGCAGGTAAGACTGCCTTGTGTAAATATTTTTGCGAGCAAAACTTTCAAGACGAAAGGGTATATCATTTATTTAGCCGTGATGCGGGTTCATCCGATCCAACCGAATTTGGAGCGGCTTTGCAAAAGGCTACTCGTATGGAAGGAGATGTGAATGAAATATTTAATGCCCTGACTCATGGTACTGTTTTGGTAATTCATGATTTGGAATTGTGGTGGGAGCGTTCTGGAGATGACGGCCTCCGAACTATTCGGTTGATCAAAGATTTGGTGGATACCTATTCTCACAAATGCCTTATCATGGTGAATATGAATCCGTTTGCTTATGAGGTGCTTAAGAAAGTGGAAGAACTGGATACTTATAGCCTAAGTACAATTCGTTGCCAGCATTTCAATGCCTATGATCTTCGCCAGTTAATTCTAACAAGGCACAAATCGAGCGGAATTCAGTTTAAATTAGGAGGTAAGACGGAGGCAAGTGTAAATGAAGTGCGGCTGGCGAGACTGTTCAATCAAATATTTGAATACTCACATGGGAATCCAGGGATGGCAATGAATGCCTGGCTTAAGGGCATTAATTTATTCAAAGACAAGACAATTGTTATTCAGCCACCTAATTCTTTAGATATTAGCGTGCTACACAATTTAAATACTGAATGGAACATGATTGCCCTTCAATTGTTGATGCATAAGCGCGTAACATTCGAGAAGTTATGCCGGGTATTGTCGGAAAAGCCTGAGAATATTATTCATACTGTACGAGCAATGGTGAGGATGGGGGTTGTAAAGAAAAGCAGTATGGAAGTATATGGTCTTAATCCTTACATAGAGTTTCTGCTGATCAAAGTTTTTCATGAAAAGGAGTGGCTATGATTAATTATTTGATTTTCGTCATCTCGGCACTCCTAATATTTTTAGTCTTTCGTGCAATCCGTTTGATTGGCTATCGAGTGAAGGGGGTACGCAAATATTATCCAGTTTTCGTTGCGGTAGAGTTAGGATTGTGGATATTTTATATTTTTTGGGTAGTAAGCCACTTCTTGTATTCAAAATCATACTACAACGAATTGGTGTTGGTACTTGTGATTGCAGTGGTTGGACTTTTAGTGTGGTACTATATTAAAGACATCGTATCAGGTTTCATTTTTAAAATCAAGCATAACCCAAGGGTAGGACAAGAGTTGAATTCAACTGAGGGTACGGGGGTAATTAAGAAGTTAGCTGTGTCCCAAATTTTTGTTGAAGTAGAGGGTAGAAACACCGTTAGGATTCCTTATTCGCAGTTACTCAATAAGAGTATACACCTGAACAATGTTGACAATCATTCTGCCAGCGAGGTTGTTCTCCATTTTGAAGGAGTTGATCAAAGAGACCCTATTCAATTGGAAAAAAGAATAAGGACTACACTCTTACAATCTTCATGGTGTGTTCCTAATAAGCCTATTCGAATTAAATTCATGTCAGGAGATAAAACGAGTATTGAAGTGGCAATGCATTTGGTAGATCTCAGTTTTGGGGAGTTGGCTCGAACTAAACTGAGAGAGGTATTTGGTCAGTAATACGCGAGGGTAATCAGTGTTACACCATAGCCTGAGCACAGGATTAATTGATGCCTTTATTTCTATTCCAGAAATGAGGAGTTGACCGAAATTACTTATTGATTTTACTACATACCTAATTGACTTTTATGAGAGTTTTATTAATTGTTACTTTTTCAGCAATAATGTTTGTTGCAGAAGGGCAAATATTATTTTCGGAGAGCTTTACTGTTATTTTGGACTCTACAAAATCGGTAAAGGGTTCGGTAACCCCTGAATTAAAAATTCAGACGCAGAAGAAAACATTAGTTGAAATTACTAACCTGGCAGACTTGTCATTAAAAGTGAAGAAAAATTACTTTAGTGTGGCCAACAAAGTGGAGTTTACCAGCTTTGGAAGTGAGGTATTCTTGAGTGGAGGCTATTTATTTATGAAGTTCAAGAACGATTTGGATAAGCATTTTACGGTGGAGTATTTTGGACAGATACATTGGGCAGAAGCCAGGGGGATGGAGCGAAAATATGCTGGAGGTGTAAATGGGAGATTGAAAGTAAAAAAGAATGCTAAGACGGGATTGTTTATAGGTGTTGGACCTTTCTACGAATATGAAAGGTGGAATTATAATGCTGTGAGTGATGAAAGGTTGCCGGCTAATTTCTCATCCTTGGATACGATAAATTTTAAAATAGGCACCTACATAAGTTTTAAGCACTGGATATGGGAAAGAATATTTTTAGACTTGAGCGTGTATCATCAATCGCGGTTGGATCAGGTATTCGATAAGCCCCGGTTGGCCTCCAGTTCACGCGTTGGATACCAAATTAGTGAGCATCTCCAGTTTGTGGCGATGTATCAGAACATTTATGATTACAGCCCCATCGTGCCGATTGATAACTGGTTTCACCGTGTTATAGGTACAATTTCTGTTTCCTTTTGAGGTAGAGAGGACACGTCTGATCGTGCCAACTAAAAAACTGGCCTCAGAAAATATTACAGTTAAGGAATAAAGCCAGCTGTAGGGTTGTATTAGAGTCGGCCATACGTCCTTCTCCGTTTTTTTTATCCTCGAAATGGTTACGAGGAATAACAAAGACCAATAAATTTTGTTTCATTGCGATAGCGTTAAAGTCCTTGCAAGTACTTTACATTTGCCAAATTTTTTCAAACTAACTATGAATCGATTGTTTAAAGTCTTCCTTATCGTTTTTGGCCTCACATTGTCCTTTGGAAGTTATGGTCAATACAACGAAACAATACGATCTGGCCGTCCAGGGCAGTCTATTGGCCCCTTTACAGTTGGAAAGGGTATTTTCCAGGTTCAGACTGGAATGGATGTGTTTGGTTATAAAAGCAAATCATCCAGCTTCGAAGGCAATGGTTTTCTTAATAACACCGTCCTTCGCTATGGTGTTGCCGAAAGATGGGAGATCAGCGCGTTAGCAGATTATAAGGTGGAGACGTGGAAAAGTGGAGGTCTTGAACAAGATCTAAGTGGATTGTCAGCTTTCGATTTGGGGGGCAGGTATCATATCTATTCTGGAGAAGGGTTGGTTCCTAGTGTTGGATTCCAACTTAGATTTAGACTGCCTGTATTATCAGAAGATTATGAAATTGATAATGTGGCGCCAAGGTTTACATTGATTACCAGTCAGAAACTTTCAGATACTTTTACTCTTTTTACCAACTGGGGAGGGAGCTGGAATGGAAATAACTCAATCGGAACTGCATTTTATACTTTAAATCTTGCCTTTCCAATATCTGGTAAGTTGGGTGGGTTTGTTGAGAACTACGGATCCCTTACAGATGGAAATTTTGATTCCCGTTTTGATGCTGGCCTCTCTTATCTTGTGAGTAATGATTTGCAGCTTGACGTGCTGGGTGGCCTAGGAAGTAATGATGGTGTAAACGACTTCTTCGTAAGCATAGGTCTTTCCTGGAGAACAAAGCGCTAATAACCCAGCATTTCGTTATATTGATTAATCGTACTAATTCCGAAATAAATGAATAGGATTCTTTTGTTGATTATTGGTTGTGCTTTTACTTTTTCAGCCTCTGCGCAGTCTGCGGATTCACTTGCTTTAAGCAAAGGGGGACTTCCAGTAGTATTCAAAAAAGACACGCTTTTTTTCGTGCATTCGAAAATTGGGCCCTACAAACCTGCCGATAGAGTAAACACCATCAACAGAAGGATAACCTCCTTTATGAAGGACTCAGAGTTCGAACCTGACAGCTTGTTTTTGTTAGACAGTGAGATGAGCACCGACATTTGGTGGGGAGACCGTGTGCTATTTAGTGTTACAGATCTCGATGCAAAGGAAGAGAATATGCAGAGGAAAGCACTGGCTCAAAAAGATCTGGATATTGTAAAAGCCGCGCTGAATAAAGAGCTTAAATCCAAAAGCATCAAAAATATTTTGTTGCAGGCGGGACTCACAATCTTGGTCCTTCTCATTATTTATTTCCTTATCAAATACATCAATAAACTGTTCGTATTCACCCGAAGATGGCTGGTCAATGCAAAAGGAAGAATTCTCAAAGGAATTAAATTCAAGGGGTACGAATTTTTAGATACGGACAGGGAGTTAAAAGTGGCACTGTTTCTTAACAGCATATTAAGATGGGTGGTGATCATTATAGTCCTCTACCTGGCACTTCCAATTCTATTTAGCATTTTTCCATGGACACGCGGGTGGGCTGAAAAATTGTTTGGCTATGTGCTCGATCCCCTAACCAATGTCTTATCCTCCATTTTCAATTACATCCCTAACCTGTTTACGATTGGAGTAATATATTTTGTTACCAGGTATGTCGTGCAGTTTATCGAGTTCCTGGCTGGTGAAATTGAAAAAGGATCATTGGTAGTCAGCGGCTTTTATCCTGATTGGGCCAAGCCCACTTTTGGTATTGTGAAGGTGTTGATGTATGCTTTCATGTTCATAGTCATTTTCCCCTATTTACCGGGATCCGATTCACCAGTCTTTCAGGGTGTAAGTGTATTTCTTGGTGTTCTATTTTCCTTGGGTTCGTCTACAGCCATTAGCAATATGGTGGCTGGATTGGTGATTACCTACATGCGACCATTCAAAATTGGAGACCGAATTAAAATTGGAGATTTGACAGGTGATGTTCTGGAGAAGTCTATGCTGGTGACACGCATTCGCACCATTAAGAATGAAGACATTACCATTCCTAATGCAACTGTACTGTCCGGTCATACAATCAATTACACCACTTCAGCAAAGGATCTGGGGCTGATATTGAACACTACCGTTACCATCGGTTACGATGTGCCTTGGCAAAAAGTTCACGATCTTTTGATCAGATCGGCTAACGATGCAGACGGTGTAATAAAATCGGATGATAAAAAGCCTTTTGTCTTGCAAACCAGTTTAGATGATTTTTATGTAGCTTATCAGTTGAATGCTTATACCCACGATCCCGGGAAAAGCGCTGTCACTTACTCGAATATTCATCAACAGATTCAAGATAAATTTGCTGAAGCAGGTGTTGAGATTATGTCTCCTCACTTTGGTGCACTCCGTGATGGCAACATGGTAAATATCCCGGCAAATTATCTGCCTAAAGATTATAAGGCGCCTTCATTTAATATTGGTGGCCTTGGTAATAATGTGAAACCCGGTAGTTGATGAAAGATTGGGTAAGTCAGATGAATATTCCTGAGTGGCTACAAACCTTGGTTTGGGTAATAGGAGTCGTTATTATAATCAGGTTTGCCTTTATATTTCTCATAAGGGGAATACAAAAATCTAAACAAGACAAAGACAGTAAGTATAAAACCAAAAAGATATTAGATGCGGCCTCTTATGTAGTTATCCTTTTGGCGCTGTTGATTGCGTACAGTAAAAATCTGGCAGGACTTTCAGTAGCATTAGGAGTGGCTGGTGCTGGTATTGCCTTTGCTCTCCAGGAAGTTATAGCCAGCGTAGCGGGATGGTTGGCATTGATGTTTGGTAATTTTTATAGAACAGGGGATAGGGTACAGCTAGGAGGAATAAAAGGGGATGTGATTGATATAGGAG